>NZ_JBHUZJ010000037.1:0-86422 GCF_042667685.1 Streptomyces sp. NPDC057302
CGACGACGGCGACCACCGCCACCCAGGGAAGTGCCCGCCCCACACCGGAGAGCCGCCGCAGATCGCGCGTCCCCGCCGCGTGGTCGACGATCCCGGTGACCAGGAACAGCGGCGCCTTGAACAGGGCGTGTGCCAGGAGCATCGCGATGGCCGCGAGCGCGACGTCGTACGAGCCGTCGCCCGCGAGCACGATCAAGAAGCCGAGCTGGCTGACGGTCCCGTACGCGAGCACGAGCTTGAGGTCGTTCAGCCGCAGCGCGCGCCAGCCGCCGAGCAGCATCGTCGCCGTGCCCAGCGTGAGCAGCACCGGCCGCCAGGGTGCGGCGTCCGCGAACGCGGGGGCGAGGCGCGCCACCAGGTACACGCCCGCCTTCACCATCGCCGCCGCGTGCAGATAGGCGCTGACCGGGGTGGGCGCGGCCATCGCGTTCGGCAGCCACAGACTCAGCGGCCACACCGCCGACTTGGCGAGCGCCCCAACGAGGATCAGCACCAGGGCGGCCGAGAGCGTGCCGCTCGCCGCGGGCGGCGACTCCAGGATCCGGGAGATCCGGTACGTGCCCGCCAAGTGACCCAGCATCAGGAACCCGACGAACATGGCGAGTCCGCCCACCGAGGTCACGGTCAGTGCCTGGAGCGCCGAGCGGCGGCTCGCGCGCTTCTCGCTGTCGTACCCGATCAGGAGGAAGGACAGGACGGTCGTCAGTTCCCAGAACAGGTACAGGATCATCAGGTCGTCGGCGAGGACGAGCCCCAGCATCGCTCCGGCGAAGGCGAGGAGGTTGCCGCCGAACGCCCCCAACTGCCGTGTCCCCGGAGGGAAGTAGCTCACGCAGTACAGGAGGACGAGCGCCCCGATCCCGGCGGCGAGCAGCACCATCACCAGGGCCAGCGCGTCGAGCCGGAACGCCACGTCGACGTCGTACGCCTCGATCCACGTCCACGCCTCGCCGCGCGCTCCGCCGCCCGTCACCGTGCCCCACTGGCAGAGCGCCCATGCGAGCGCGGCCGCGGGGGGTACCGCGAGCCCGACGAAGGCGCGCGGGCCGAAGCCGCGGACGAGCGGGGCGGCGCAGAGCGCGACGACGAAGTGGGCCAGGACCAACACGGTCATGGGTCATGCATATCGGCAAGTAAGCGACATATAGGGTGGGCGCGCCGAGGAACGGTGCGGGGCGCCGCCGAGCGGTTGCCTACTCAGGGAGCGGCTCGCGGTTTCTCAGTAGCCGCGCAGGGCTTTCCAGTCGTCCTCGAGGATGGAGTACTGGACGATGTCGTGCCACACGCCGTCGACATGGCCGTAGTGCCGCAGCCGGCCCTCCCGGACCATGCCGGCCTTCTCGATGGCGCGCTGCGCCGCGATGTTGGACGGCATGAAGCCCGACCAGATGCGGTGCAGGCCGAGCCGGTCGAAGCCCAGGACGCCCAGCAGGAAGCCGATTTCGACGCTGTGGCCGACGCTGACCCGGTCGGCGCGCAGCGCCAGGCCCACCTCCGCGCTGCGGTAGCCGACGCGGACCATGCCGCCCTCGGCCGACTGGTCCTCGACGATGAGCTTCGCGGAGCCGATCAACTCACCCGTGGCGATCTCGCTGACGCCCAGCCGGTAGTGGGAGCGCGGCGTCCGCCGGGCGCCTTCCCTCGCCTGCTCGACCAGCGCCGCCGCGTCGGGGCGCCGGAAGGGCGGCATGCCGAACTCGCGGGTCGTGCGGGGGTCGCCGAAGATGTCGAGTACGCCGTCGACGTCGCTGGGCAGGAACTCCCGCAGTCGCAGCGTGGCACCTTCGATGAGTACGGCACGCTGCTCGGACACGGGCGGTGGCCGTTCGTCGAGCCGTGTCTGGCGCGGCTCTCGCGGCGCCCACAAGGGTGTTTGCTCCCGCTCGGCTTCCAGGCGTTCCGTCATGTGCTGACTCCTTGGTGATGTTCCGTCGGGCCGAACGACACACGTGTGACCCAGAGTGGTTTGCGCGCACGGAGCGCAGGAAGGAGGTTGGCCAGCGGCAGGAGCCACCCGCAGAGGAAGCCCCGGCCCCGGGGTTCGCGCACCGCGCGCACGGCCTTGATGTTCGGGTGCACCGCCCGCAGCTTCCGCTGTTCCGCCGGTGTCATCCCCCAGAGCATCGGCGGCGGCCGGTACCCGGCGGGGTACTTCCACCGGCCCTGTTCGGTGCGGGCGGCCATCCAGGCGGGCGGGGTGTCGAAGACCAGCTCGGCTCCGGGGAAGCGGGCGGCGCAGTCCTCGATGAGCCGGTGGACCACGTCCCGCGGGAGGTACATCAGCATTCCCTGGGCGAGGATCAGCACTCCGCGTGAGGCGTCGACCTCGTCCATCCACCGGGTGTCCGTGGCCGAACAGGGCAGCGTGCGGTGGCGCGGCGCGTCCGGCAGCAGCCGCTGCCGCAGCGCGGCGACCTCGGGCAGGTCGACCCCGAGCCAGTGGACCCTGCCGTTGTCGACCCGCCAGAACTGCGTCTCCAGGCCTTCCCCGAGCGAGACGACCGTGCCGTCCGGGTGGTCGTCGAGGAAGCGGCGCACCACGCGGTCGTAACAACGCGCGCGTACGGCCATTCCTTGCGCCAGGCCCCAGTTGCCGGTGCCGAACCGCCGCTCGAAGGGGTAGTCGACGGCGTCGATCACCTCGATGGCCTTCGGGTCGAGCAGTGCCGAACCGGGGTCCTTTGCGGCCAGAGCGCGATGGTGCAACGTCCACAGCGTCGTCTCGGCGACGCCGTCCAGCTGGGCCTGCCGCTTCTGTCCGTCCATCCGGCGATGTTCACAACACCGGCGGCGGCCCAGCAAGGAGCATCACTCCTCCGAGCGCATAGATCACTCCTTCAGTTGGGATTTCCCACCGCGCCGTTCCCGCCCTCAAACCTCCCGATCACGTCAACTTGCCGCACGGCCGCATCACCCTGCCGTGCCGCCCCACGCTGGTCAGTTGGACCCGCAGAAGTTCTATGGACATGCACGATGAGGTTTTGACACGGCGAGACCCCCCGGCCCACGCATCGAACGAGTGGCCGACGCCTCCTAGGCGGGCTGTTCCACCACGACATCGCGAGGGACCGGTCCTCGCGCCAGGATGTAGAGGAACAGCACGGCCATGACGGCGACGCCTGCCCACATGGCTTGTTGCCAGCCGTCGACGAACGACTCCTGGGCGGCGCGGATCAGCTCCCGGCCATGGGTACCGGCGCCGTCCGCGGCGCCGATGGCGTTCGCGACGCCTTCGCGTGCGGTGTCGGCCGCGCCCCGGGGAACGCCTTCGAGCCGGGAGTCGATGGCGCCGCGGTAGCCGGAGGACAGCAGCGCGCCGAGCAGGGCCACGCCCAGCGCGGTTCCGAACTCCCGGGTGACGTCGTTGAGCGCGGAGGCGACGCCCTGGCGCTCACGCGGCAGGGAGCTGGTGATGGCCTCCGTCGAGGGAGTCATCGCCAGGCCCATACCGGCCCCCATGGCGAGCATGCCGGGGAGTACGGAGAGGTAGCCGCCGCCGACGGAGACGAAGGAGGCCATGAGGGCAAGGCCCACCCCTGCCAGCAGGATCCCTGACGCCATGGTCGAGCGGGCGCCGACGCGGGCGGCCAGCTTGGGGGCCAGGCCCGAAGTCATCATCATCAGCACGGCCATGGGCATCAGCGCCACAGTGGAGAGCAGACCCGACCAGCCGAGCACGGCCTGGAAGAACGGGAAGAGGACCACGAAGATGCCCGCCTGGACACCGAACACCACCAGGAGCGTGATCGAACCGCCGGCCGGCGAACGCTCGCCGAACAGCCGCACGTCCAGGAGCGCGGCATCCCGGCGGCGCAGTTCCCAGACCACGAACCCGACGGCGGCGACGGCGCCGACACCGAGGCTGAGCAGGGTCACGGGGGCGGTCCAGCCCCGCTCGGGGCCCTCTTGCAGTACGTAGATGAGCCCGACCACCGCGACGACGGAGGTCAGCGCGCCGACGGTGTCAAAAGCGTGCACGAGCTTCTCGCGGGAGTTGGGAACGGACCGCAGTGCCATGACGAGGGCCACGACGACCAGCGCTACGGGCAGGACGAACAGCCAGCGCCAGCTCGCCGCGTCGACCAGGGCGGCGGAGAGGAACATGCCCAGGATGCCGCCGCCTCCGGCGACACCGGTCCACACGCCGATCGCCCGGCCGCGCTCCTCCTGGGGGAACGTGGAGGTGATGACGGCCAGGGTGATCGGCATGATCATCGCCGCGCCGACACCGCTGAACAGCCGTGCGGCGAGCATGACTTCGGCCGAAGTGGCGAGCCCTGCCACCACGTTGGCGACGCCGAAGAGGGTCAGCCCCGCGAGCAGCATGGGCTTGCGGCCCCAGCGGTCACCGAGCGCGCCGAGCGGCAGGAGCAGCGCGGCCAGGCTGAGCGTGTAGATGTTGATGATCCACAGAATGGTGCTCTGCGAGGCGCCGAAGGCGATGGCTAGGTCGGGCTGGGCGACGTTCAGCCCGGACACGGAGGCGATCACCGCCATCAAGGCGATGCAGACGGCGATCAGAATGGTGCGGCGCCGGCGCGCGTCCGGTACGACCTCGCCAGTTGGGCCACTGGGACTGGGATCAGCCGTGCTCACCTGCGGAGGCTGGTTCGTACTCATGGATTCCTCTCCAAGGGCATGCGGACACCAGCGCCGGATCAATCGACGGGCGGCGCCGGTGTGGTGGGGCGAGGTCAGGCGGGGTTGTTCAGGTCCGGGTGATTCCGCGCTGCGCGGCGGCGAGGGCCGCGTCGGTGTCGGCGGTCGCCAGGTCGGCATTCATGCGGGCGCCGGCCAGCGCACCCGCCGCGGCGGAGGCGCCGACCTGGGCGGACAGGTCGGTGGCGTTGCCGGCCACCCACACCCCCGGCACATCGGTGATGCCGGCCGCGCCGGTGGCGAAGTGGCGGCCCATACCGCCGGGCAGGTCCTGCATCGCCAGCCCCAGTTCCGCCAGGCCTTCGGTGCGGGCCCGCATGGTGGTGGCGACGGCGAGGACACGCCGGGCGACCAACTGACCGTCCCCCAGGCGTACGCCTGCGATGCCGCCGTCCTGCGAGGCCACGACCTCGGTCACCGGGGTGTCGACGACGCGGATGCCGCGCGCGGAGAAGCGCGCGCGGGTGTCCTCGTCCAGTTCGGTGCCGCGGGTGAAGTAGGCGAGGTCGTCGGTCAACTGACGGAACAGCAGGGCGTGGTGGACGGAGGCCGGACCGACGGCGAGGACGCCGATGGGCTCGTCGCGCACCTCCCAGCCGTGGCAGTACGGGCAGTGCACCACCCCGCGTCCCCAGTGCTGGGCAAGGCCGGGCACGTCGGGCAGGACGTCGCGCAGTCCGGTGGCGACCAGCAGGCGGCGCGCCGACAGGGTGCCGCCGTCGGTGAGGCTGACCGTGAAACGCAGGTCGCCGTCGGCATCGGGTCCGGCCGGAGCAGCGGAGGCGACCTCCCCGGTCACCACGAGGCCGCCATAGCCGCGTACCTCCTCGCGTCCCTTCCGCAGCAGTTCGGCGGGCGGGGTTCCTTCGAGGCCGAGCAATCCGTGCACGCCGTCGGCGGGGGCGTTGCGCGGGGTGCCGTTGTCGATCACGACGACCGTACGGCGGGAGCGGGCGAGCATCAGCGCGCCGCTCAGGCCCGCGGCGCCGCCGCCGATCACCACGGCGTCGACGGTCTCGCCCGGCAGTCGGTCGGTCATGCGGGCGGCAGTGGTCCGGGGCGCGTGCGCGGCGGTAGTTGTCGCGCTCGCGGCGGTGGTCATCGCACTCGCGGCGGTGGTCGTCGCACTCGCGGCGGTGCTCGTCGCATTCGCGGCGGTGGTCGGGGACATGGCGTCGCACCTCTCCTTCGCGTCCTTCGCGCGAGCCCCCGGCGGTTCGGGGGCCGTGCTCACGACGATAGGCACGCCTTGCGGTCAGGGCATACAATGTTGCCTATGACGCAAGACAATGGCGAGATGGACAGCCTGGTACGCAAACGGATCCGGGCCCTGCGTGTGGCGCAGGGCTGGTCCCTGGAGGAACTGGCCACCCGCGCATCGGTCAGCCAGTCCACGCTCAGCCGCATCGAGAACGGCCAGCGCCGCCTGGCCCTGGACCAGCTCGTCACCCTCGCCCGGGCCCTGGACACCTCGCTGGACCAGCTCGTCGAGACGGCCACCGACGACGTCATCAGCAACCCGGCGATCGACGGAGCCCACGGACTCATGCGCTGGCCGATCAAGGCCGAGCCCGGCATGAGCGTCGTACGCCAGCGCATGACGAACCCACCGCCCGACAACCCCTCCCGCATGCGCGCCCACCCGGGCCGCGAGTGGCTCGTGGTTCTGTCCGGCACCGCGGTCCTGCTGCTCGGCAACCGGCGCCTTCGCATCGAGACCAACCAGGCGGCGGAGTTCCCCACGATGCTCCCGCACGCCATCGGCGCCGAGGGCGGACCCTGCGAGATCCTCGGAATCTTCGACCGCGACGCCCGCCGCGGTCACCAGCGCGAGGACAGCGGCGACAGCGGCGACGGCGGCCGATCCCGGACGTGACGTGTCCGGCGGCGACGCCCGTCGGTTGCGCGTACGGCAGCGCGGTCGGCCATCTTCTTGCGCACTCCGGGATCCATGGTGTCGCCACGGCATGATCGACTTAGCGTCGCTGTCATGACCCACACTTCCCCGCACGCAGCCCACGCCCACGCCGACACCCACCACCGTCCGCAGCACCAGCCGGTCGCGGACGACCAGGCGGAGATCCTCGACCTGGACGCGGAGGTGCTCGCCGAGCACATCGCGTCCATCGCCGCGTGGCTGCCCCTCGATGAGGAGCCACGCCACATCGTGGACCTGGGGTGCGGGACGGGCGCCGGCACCTTCGCTCTGCTCGCGCGCTTCCCTGGAGCCGAGGTGACCGCCGTCGACACGTCGAGCGGCCATCTGCACCGGCTGCGGGCACGGGCCGACGCGCTCGGGGTGGGCGACCGGGTGCGTACGATGACCGCCGATCTCGACGCGGACTGGCCCGAGCTCGGCGAGCCCGGTCTGGTGTGGGCGTCGGCGTCGATGCACCACATGGCCGACCCCGACCGCGCCCTGCGCCGCGTCCACGACGTGCTCGCGCCCGGTGGTCTGTTCGCCGTCGTCGAGCTGGCCGACTTCCCGCGCTTCCTGCCCGCCGACGCTCCGAAGGAGCGGCCCGGCCTCGAGGACCGCTGCCACGCGGCCCTCGCCCACCACGACGCCGAGCATGTGCCGCACCGCGGTGCCGACTGGGGCCCCAAGCTGGCCGCCGCCGGGTTCACCGTCGAGGGCGAGCGCACGATCACCGTGAACGTCGAGGGCTCGCGCGACGAGGCCGTCGGCCGCTACGCGCTCAGCAGCCTGAAGCGTGTGCGCGCGGGCGCCGTCGACACCTTGGCCCCGGACGATCTCCAGGCCCTCGACCAGCTCCTCGACACCGAAAGCCCTCTCAGCATCCTGCGGCGCGGCGACCTCGCGGTGCGCACCGAACGCAGTGTGTGGGCGGCACGGCGCGCCTGAGGGGCCTGAGGGGCCTGAGGGGAGGGAGGATTCGGGGCCGAGCGGGCCGGAGCCGAGGCATCCGCCTGGCCACCCCGGACGACATCGCCCAACTCACGCGGCTGCCTACTCACCTCACCGCGCCGGACACGAGAAGGGCGGGCCCGCCACGTGCGAACGGAAACGGGCCCACCCACAGCGTCCTCGGGAACGCATGCGGCCACCGTACGATCACCCGCGCCACCCCGCATGCCGAGCACCCACCTCAACCCCGCCGGAGGGAGCGGCCGTCGTACGCGCAGGCGCCCCGTAGCGAACTGTGCGGCGACGGGTGTCGATCCTGAGCCTGCTGCTTCTTCGCAGGTGGGCCACTACATCGGCGCGGGCCCGCCGACCACCGACACGACGTCCTCGTCGACTACTTCGAGCCCTTTGATCAGCCAGAAGCGCCCGTCCATGGCAGTACCGGCACCCGTGGTGTAGGCCATCACCCTCAGCACCATCCCCCCGGAGGCGTCCGTGCGCAGCTCTGCCTCCGTGACCACGTCGTCGGCGAAGCGCAGCACCAGTTCGATCGTCCACGGAGCGGCCGCGAACGCGTCAGGGTCGGCCAGTCCCTGGATGCGGCAGCGGGCGCCGGGGAATAGGTGGGTGTGACCACAGTCAGCGAGGAAGGCATCCTCTTCGACCGGTCCGGTGGCGTCCTGATCCACGATCCAGCTCCGAGACACACGGGGGCGACGGGCTCACAGACTGTCTGACGCGGTGGGCGGGAAACGGCATCGCATGGCCGGCCTGTTTCCGCCGTCACCCGGACGGATCCGTTCCAGATCACGGCAACGAGCCAGGGATCTCTGGCTCTCTATGTGAGACGGCGCGCCGGGATCTCCGCGGGTTGCTTATGGTGGTGCGCATGTTCGGACCCGCCCGTCAGCTCGCTCTCGCGCTCTTCGCGGCCACGCCGTGGAGCGTCGACGACGCGCTCTGTCGCCGCTGACGCCTCGCTCCGCGCTCACGCGAGCACCGCCCGTCCGATCCGCCCTCCCGTTCCCGGAGACCCCCTTGACCACCGCTGCCGACGCCGAGGCGCCGCCCAGGGCCGCCCTGCTCACCCCTGCCCCCACCTCCACCCCCGCCCCTGCGACCGAGGCGTCGCCGCCGGTCCGGCGGGTGCCGCTGGCGGTGGCCTGCGCCATCGGCGCCGCGCTCACCGGGTACGTCTTCGCGGAGCACGGGGCCAAGCCCGGCGTCCTGCTGCTGCTCGGCATCGGACTCGGGTTCGCCCTGTTCCACTCCCGGTTCGGCTTCACCTCCGCCTGGCGGCAGTTGGTGGCCGTCGGCAACGGCACCGGGCTGCGCGCCCACACCCTGCTGCTCGGCACCACCGCGACACTCTTCGCCCTGATCATCGGTACCGGCAGCGGCCTGTTCGGCTCGGTGCCCGCGCCCAGCGCCGGGCCGATCGGGGTGGCCCTGCTCGTCGGCGCCTTCCTCTTCGCCATCGGCATGCAGCTCGGCGGCGCCTGCGCCTCCGGGACCCTCTTCGCCGTCGGCTCCGGCCAGGGCACCATCGTGCTCACCCTCCTCGGCTTCATCACCGGCTCCACCCTCGCCGCCTGGCAGTTCGGCCTCTGGAACGATCTGCCCGCGCTCGACCCGTATGTGCTGTCCGACCACATCGGCTGGTTCGGCTCCTGGGCGGTGACGATCGCGGCGCTCGCCGGGATCTGGCTCATCGCCCGCGCCGTGCAAGCCCGCCGCACTCCCCCGCCGGTCGGCAGTCCGCCGTCCGCGCGGGGCGTCCTGCGCCGTACGGTGCGGGGTTCGTGGCCGCTGGCCGCGGGCGCCGTGGTGCTTTCGGTGCTCGGCGCCGGCGTACTGCTCGTCTCGGGCGGCGCCTGGGGCGTCACCAGCGCGTTCGCCCTGTGGGGCTCGAACGTCGTGGACGCGCTGGGCGGCGCGCCTCAGACCTGGGCGTTCTGGCAGCAGCCCGACAGCGCGGCCCAGCTGTCGGGGCCGGTGCTCGCCGACAAGAACAGCCTCACCGACATCGGCATCATGGTCGGCGCGGCCGTCGCCGCGGCCGCAGGCGGCGTGTGGCGGTTGCACCGCGCCATCCCCGCCCGCACAGCGCTCGCCGCCGTGATCGGCGGCATCCTGATGGGCGTCGGCGCCCGCCTCGCGGGCGGCTGCAACATCGGCGCCTACCTCGCCGGCATCGCCTCCGGATCCCTGCACGGCTGGATCTGGGCCGCCGTGGCGATCCTCGGCACCTGGGCCGGACTGCGGCTGCGCCCGCTGTTCGGCCTGGGCAACCCGAAGCCGACGGACAGCGTCTGCTGACCGTGCGCCTCAGTGATGCTGCGTCATGTGGGCGAGGGTCTGCGTGGCGCTGTCGGGGGCGAAGGCGCTGTTGATGCCCTCGGCCGCGCCTTCGGCGGCTTCGATCGATCGTGGCAGGAGGGTCTCCTCGTACGCGGTGATCGCTTGGTCGATCGTGGGGTTGTCGACGAGAGCACGCGCGAGGTCCGCGCCGTCGAGCATGGCGAGGTTGGCGCCCATCCCCGAGAAGGGGGACATGAGGTGGGCGGCGTCGCCGAGGAGGGTGAGGCCGGGTGTGTGGGGCCAGGTGTGCGGGACGGGCAGGGCGTACAGGGGGCGGTTGGTGTAGCCGGTGTCGGTGCCGGTGATGAAGCCGAGCAGCTCGGGGCTCCAGCCGGCGAACTCGTCGAGCAGGGCTTCGCGTACGGCGGCGGTGTCGGTGTCGGTGAGGTCGACGCCTGCCTGCTGGTGCCAGTTCTCGTCGGTACGCAGGCCTACGTAGACGCGGATGTGTCCGCCGCTGTTGCGCTGGGCGACGAAGCCCCGGTTGTCGTCGAGGGCCATCATGGTGCCGTCGCCGGTGAGTTCGGCGAGGACGGGGTGGTGGCGGTCGGCGTCATTGAAGCCGGTCTCGACGAAGGTGACTCCGGTGTAGACGGGCTCGGCGTCGGACAGGAGGCGGCGGACCCGGGACCAGGCGCCGTCGGCGCCGATGACGAGGTCCGCGTCGGCGGTCGTCCCGTCGGCGAAGTGGAGGCGGTGGGTGCCGTCTTCGAGGGGCGCGACGCGGGTGAGTTTGTGATCCCAGCGCACGGTGTCCGGCTTGAGGGAATCGAGGAGCAGGTCGCGCAGTTGGCCGCGGTCGATCTCGGGGTTGCCCTCGGTGGCTTCGGACGTGGGCGGGGCGGTGTCGGACGTCGGCGGGGCGGTGTCGGCCGGGGGCGGGACCGCGTCGAACAGGATCCGGCCGTCGCGTCCGACAAGGCGCATCTGCTGGCCCTCGGGGCGCGCCTCGGCCAGGAATTCGTCCAGCAACCCGGCTTCTTTCAGGGCGTGTTGGCCGGAGCCGGGATGCATGTCGAGGGTGCCGCCCTGGTCGCGTGCGGTGCGGGAGGCGTCGGCGTCGTAGACGGTGGCGGTCACGCCGTGCTCTTGCAGGATGCGGGCGCAGGTCAGGCCGCCGGGGCCGGCGCCGATGATCGCGATGCGGGGTGCGGGTGTGGGTGCGGGTGTGGTGTTCATGGTCGTCCTCGGTTCGTGCAGCACAGCCGTGCCGTGCCGCCGGGGTGCGTGGGGTGTGGGTGTTCTTCTGCGGGTTGCTCGCAGTGGTCGGGTCAACTGGCCGTGGTGGCAGGGCTCTTGTCAGGCTGCTCGCTGCCCGGCCGCGGGCCGGCCTTCTTCAACGGGACTTCGACGACCCGGAGTGCGGCGACGAAGGCCAGGGCACACAGGATCGCGGCGGCGAGGAAGATCTGGTGGGTGCCGTCGGCGACCGCGGTGAGGTAGGCGTCCTTGGCGCCGGCGGGCAGCCTGGAGGCGGCGGATGCGCCGTCGGTCGGGATGCCGCCGCCCATGCCTGACAGGTGGGGCTGGACGGCGCGGGTGAACATCGAGCCGAAGACCGCGATGCCGAGCGAACCGCCCAGCGTACGGAAGAGGTTCACCGAGCTCATCGCCGCGCCCATGTCCCGCATGGCGACGCTGTTCTGCGCGATCGTGCTCGCCATCTGCAAGGTGAAGCCCAGGCCGATGCCGACGAGCACCATGTAGAGCCCGGTCGACAGCCGTGAGGTGCCGGTGTCCATGGTGGCCAGCAGGGCCAGGCCCGCCGTCAGGAACCCCGTACCGAGCACGGGGAAGATCTTGTATCTGCCGGTGGCGGACATGACCTTGCCCGCGAGCGTGGACACGATCACCACCGGGATCATCATGGGCAGCATCAGCAGCCCGGAGTTGGCGGCCGACGCGCCCTGGACGGTCTGCTGGAAGAGGGGCAGGTAGAGCCCCGTACCGAACATGACCACGCCTGCGGCCAGGATCATCGCCACCGCGAGCGGGAAATTGCGATGGCCGGTGAACACCGACAGGGGCACCAGCGGCTCACCGGCGCGCTTCTCCGTGCGGATGAACAGGGCGAGTCCGCTCACGGCTACGGCACCCAGGGCGAGGATCTGCCAGGAGCCCCACGGGTAGGTGGTGCCCGCCCAGGTGGCGGCAAGCACGATGGCGCCGATGGAGACGCTCAGCAGGGCGATCCCCGCCCAGTCGATCGATGCCTTGATGCGCCGGGCGGGCACGTGCAGCTTCAGCCACAGCCACACCAGGGCGAGCAGGCCGAGCGGCAGGTTGATGTAGAAGGCCCAGCGCCAGTCCCAGTGACCGGCGATGAACCCGCCGAGCAGCGGGCCGCCGATGGTGCCGATGGCCATGACCGAGGCGGTCATGCCCTGATACCTGCCGCGCTCCCTGGGCGGCACGAGGGCGGCGATCAGGGCGAAGGCGCCCGCGCCGATGCCACCGGCTCCGACGCCCTGCAGCGCCCGGAAGGCGATCAGCCCGGTCATGGACTGGGCGGCGCCGCACAGCGCGGAGCCGACGATGAACACGGCGATCGAGGCCAGATACAGGGGCTTGCGGCCGAACAGGTCGCCGAACTTGCCCCAGATCGGGGTGGTCACCGCGGTGACGAGTGTGTACGCGGTCACGACCCAGGACATGTGCTCGAGCCCGCCCAGGTCACCGACGATCGTGGGCATCGCGGTACCCACGACCATGTTGTCGAGCATCGACAGGAGCATGGCGAGCATGACGCCGAGCAGCACCCAGCGCACGTTCTTGGGCATGATCACCCCTTTCGGAGGTGAGGAAGAGAGGCGCAGAGGCCCGGGAGGAGAGGGGGGCCGGGCAAGTGCTTCACGGCCGCTGTTCCAGAAAAGCACATCAGCTCACTAAGTGCAACGACTCAACTTTTGGAGCTGGGCAACCTACGAGTAGAGTGTGGGTATGACCGACACCGACACTGAGGCCGGGACCCCATCGGCGCCGATGGGACGCCGCGAGCGCAAAAAGGCCGCCACCCGCCAAGCCATCGCGGATGCGGCCCTGCGCCTGTTCCTGGAGCGCGGGTACGACGACGTGGGCATCCGCGAGATCGCGGAGGCCGCGGACGTGTCCACCACCACGCTGTTCAAGCACTTCCCGGTCAAGGAAGCGCTGGTCTTCGACGAGGACGCCGCCCAGGAAGCCCGCCTGCTCGCCGCCGTGCGCGAGCGGCCCCGGGACCAGTCCATCCCTGCGGCGCTACGCGACCACGCGCTGCGCTACCGCTTGGCGGGCGCGGGCGGCGACGACCGCTTCACCGCGTTCTTCGACCTGGTCAACACCACCCCGGCCCTGCGCGACTACGTACAGAACATGTGGCTGCGCCACACCGACGCACTGGCCCGCGTCATCGCCGACGAGAGCGGCCTGCCCGCGGACGATCCCGGCTGCACCGCCCTGGCCCACTTCACCCTCGAGGCCCCCCGCGCGGCTCGCGGCCACGGCGACCCCCGCCAGGCCATCAGCCGCGCCTTCGACCTCCTGGAGAACGGCTGGCGCGCTCCGGCCTGAGGCTCCTGCGGCCGGCCCCGAGCTTCAGGCCACCGAAGTGGTGGCCTCTCCCGCCGGGCCGCTGTCCTCGGGCGAGTCCCCTTCCGGGCCCAGCGGGCGGCCCTCCCACACCAGGGCGTGCCAGCCCTCGTCGGGCGAGCCCGTGAGGACGACGACTCCCGTGTTGGCCAGCGGGTGACTCGCAGCGAATGCCACGTCCACGTTGACCGCCCGAGCCGCCACCCACATCCGGATCGCGGCACCGTGGCTGACCATCGCCACCGTCTCCGCTCCCGTCGCGGCCGCCTCGGCCACCACCGCGTCGAAGCGGCCCAGCGCCTCCACGCCGTTCTCGCCACCGGGCATCCGGCGCTCGGTGTCGCCCCCGGACCAGGCGAAAGCGGCGGCGAGGTAGTCGGCGGCGGCCTCGGCGTCGCCCCGCATCTCCAGGTCGCCGGCGATCAGCTCCCGGATTCCGTCCCGGACCTGGGCCTCCAGGCCCGTCGCGGCGGCCAGGGGCGCGGCGGTCAGCTGGGTGCGCAGCAGAGTGGAGACGTACAGGGATTCGATCTTCTCCGCGGCCAAGGCCTGCGGCAGCGCCGCCGCCTGGTCCTGCCCCAGCGACGTCAGTCCCGGGCCCGGCGCGCCGGTGTCCAAGAGGTGCTTGACGTTGGACGGGGTCTGACCGTGACGTATGAGCAGCAGACGCATGCGGGAACTACCTCCAGTGGACGGAACAAGCCCTTCCACTCTGCCACCGAAGGCCGCCGCCCCGACACACGGGCGGGCCCGGCGCGCTGCTCGTACGCTCCCGGGCGGCATTCTCTGCAAGTGGCCGCCGCCCGGGGCCGACGGCTCAGGCAGTACGCCGCGGTCGCCTCGCGGTCGTCTTCTTGTCGGCGGTCTTCTTGTCGGCGGTCTTCTTCGCCGTGGAGGATTTCGTCGCCTCGGAGGACTTCTTCGCCGCAGCGGTCTTCTTCGCCGCCGCGGTGGTGGTGGTTTTGGCCGCCGCCTTCTTCGTGGCCTTCTTGGCCGCGGTCCTCTTCTTCGGCATCTCGTGGACAGTCGCGTCCTTGCCGTCCTTGCCGTCCTTGCCCTCCTTGCCGCTCTCGCCACGGGCCGACCGAGCCTTCTGTACGGACTCCTGGAGTGCGGCCATGAGGTCGAGGACCTGCCCTTCCGGTGCTTCCTCCTCTTTCGCCTCCGGCGGCTTCTTTCCCCCGGCCTTCGCCCGGATGATCTGTTCCAGGGCTTCGGTGTAGCGGTCGGTGGCCCACTCCTGGTCGGCGATGCCGTCCGTGGTCATGGAGTCGATGAGCAGGATCGCCCGGTCGATCTCCTCCTCGTCCAGGTCCATCGCCTTGGGGGCCAGTTCCTCGGGATCCCGGACTTCGTCGTCCCACTTCATGGCGTGCAGCAGGATCACGTCGTCCTGTACGCGCAGCAGGCCCAGCCTCTCGCGCCCGTGCCACGCGAACTTCGCGACGGCGGCCTTGCTGTTCCGCTCGAGGGCTTTGCGCAGGAGCGTGTAGGGCTTGTTCGCGACCTGCCCGTCGGCCTGGAGGTAGTAGCCCTCGCCGATCCGGATCGGATCGATCGATTCGTAGGGCACGAAACCGGCGATCTCGATCGCCTTCGCGGTCGGGAGCGGCATCTCGTCGAGCTCGGCGTCGGTGACCGCGACGATCGTGTCTTTGCTGACCTCGAACCCCTTGCCGATCTCGGCGTTCGTGAGCTGCTTGCCGTCGAGGTCGCAGATCTTCCGCGTTCGCACCCGGCTCATGTCCTCCAGGTGGTACTGGTGGAACGAGATCGAGTGGTTCTCGGTGGCGGGCAGCACCTTGATCGGGATCGTGACCAGGCCGAACGAGATCGCACCGGACCAGACAGGGCGGGGCATGAGGTACCTCCGTTGCAGCCCCGAGAGCACCAGACTAGGAGCGGCGACGGCCGACGGCACGCGGAGCGCTCATCCGCCGGTCAGGCGGCGAAGACCTGGCTCGATGACGAATTCGACGCCTGCCGTGTGCAGCCGCTCGGCGAGCTCCTGGAAGGCGGGGATCGCCAGGATCAGACCGAAGTGCGGTACCGGGCGGCACCGGGACGTCGTGGCCGTCGACCGGATTGTGGATGCGCTGGGCGCGCTCCGGTGCGAGGTGGGTGACGAACTGGTGGCCGTGCAGATTCCAGTCCCCCAGGTGTCCGCGCTGCGTCTCTGCTCGCCGTCGAGGCCTGGCCGACGAGGTCGCGGACCGCATCCGCGAGGCCATCTTCAGCGGCGCCTGCTTCCCCGGCGCGCAACTGCGCGAGGTGGAGCTGTCCGGCGAGATGGACGTCAGCCGCGG
Organism: Streptomyces sp. NPDC057302; assembly: GCF_042667685.1. Classification (NCBI taxonomy): domain Bacteria; kingdom Bacillati; phylum Actinomycetota; class Actinomycetes; order Kitasatosporales; family Streptomycetaceae; genus Streptomyces; species Streptomyces sp. NPDC057302. The sequence continues at coordinate 15,763 of NZ_JBHUZJ010000037.1, forward strand.
CCCGGTGCGCGAAGCGCTGCGCCTGCTGGAGCGTGAGGGTCTGGTCCACTGCGCGTGGCACCGGGGTACGACGGTGGCGACTATGTCCGCCGAGGACGTCGACGAGATCGACGGCCTGCGCGGCGCCCTGGACGACCTCGCCGTCCGTCAGGTGATCGCCCGCGCCTCGGAAGACGATCTCGCGTCCATCGCGAAGACGGCCGACATGATGGACCGGGGCGCGGACGCGCACGAGATGGTGCGCCTGGACATCGCCTTCCACGACGCGGTGTTCGCCGCCGCCAGGCACCGGCGCCTCGCCGATGCCTGGGACGGCATCCGGTGCCAGGTCCACCTGTTCCTGCTGACCCGGATCGGTGGCCGCAGCACCACGGGCCATCTCAACTGCGTCCCGCGCGAGCACCGCGGGCTCGTCGCCGGACGTGCCCCGGTGGCGTGTTTCCGCCCCATCTCGTGACCCTGGCCCGTTAACCCATCCGTACCGCTCCGCTAACATGATCGAACTCACAACGAGTGCCGTGATCGCCCGTACTTCACCGGAAATCCTGCTATCTAGCACGAAGAGTGAGCTATTAACTAACATCTAACAAATCGGCCAAACCATTGATATCTATAGCATCTCAAGTGTTTTCGCGAAAAAACGTCAGAATGGTGTTCGCCGCGTGGCGTCAGCCGCGGGCGTTGCTGTGGACCGCGGCAGCCCTGGTGGCCCTCGGGTTCCTCGTCGCACTGGAGATCGCCGCGCGTCACTACGGCGTGCAGGGGCCGATCGCGAACCAGGTGCGCGAGGTGGTGTTCGCCCCCAAGTCGGGGCCGCTGCTGTACGCCTCCATGGCGTTGATGATGGTGGTCCTCACCTGGCGGCAGCGCTTCATCGCGATGGGTACGGCGGTCGGCATCGACATCGTCTTCTTCCTGGTGCGGTGGGCCGTCGACGCCGAGATGATGTTCGGCAACGGCGCGTTGTGGGTGATGATGGGCTGCGCGGTCATCGCCGTCACACGCCGTACCGGCTCGGAGCGCGTTCTGCTCCTGAAGGGCGTCGGGCTCGGCCTGCTCCTGGTGGCCGGCCGTAAGACGGGCGACATCTGGCTGCTCATCACGTCGAAGACCCGTCCCACGGTGCTCGACCAGTACGTGGCGACCGCCGATCACGCGCTGGGCAACCCCTCGTGGGTGGTGGGCAGGCTGGTCAACGCCACCGGGCCGATCGGCGCCCACGTTCTCGACTACGTCTACATCCAGCTCGCGGTGGCCGCGGTCATCGTCGCGCTGTACCAGCTGCGCAACGTGGCGGTCGAGCGGCGCTTCCCGGGCCACCATCTGGTGCGCACGTTCCTGGTCATCGGTCTGCTCGGGCCGGCCATCTACATGATCTTCCCGGTGGTCGGACCGATCTTCACCTACGGCACGGGCGCCTTCGGCACCGGCGGCGAGCACTGGGCGCTGGCCAACCTGTGGCCGCACACACCGCCGCCGATCGCTGCCCCGCACGCGATACCGTTCGACGAGATCACCCCGCGCAACTGCATGCCCAGCCTGCACACGGCGTGGGCGACCACGATCTTCATCCACTCCCGCAAGGGCCCACGACTCCTGCGCTACGCAGGCGTGTTCTGGCTGGTGGCCACGCTGGGCGCGACGCTGGGATTCGGCTATCACTACGGCGTGGACATCATCGCCGGTGTGGTGTTCGCGTTCACCATCGATGCGGCGCTGCGTGCGCTCGACCGTGGCTGGGACCGCTCGGGCATTCAGCTGGTCGCCTACGGCACAGCGGTCTTCACCCTGCTCCTGGTGTCGTATCGCTATCTGCCGATGCAGATGGCCAGGCACCCCGAGGTGTTCGGGCCGCTTCTCGTTCTGGCGACGGCCTCGGTGGTCTACGGCTACATGCGGACCACCAGGCTGTGGGAGCCGAAGGCCGCACCCGTACAGCAACCGGAGCCACAGCCCGAACTGGTGTGAGGCACGGTGCGGCAGGGGGCGGGCCCCCGGAGAGGATCAGCGCTCCAACTCCCCCAGGGGGTCCGCCGAGGCAGGAGCGGCGGCCAGGACGATGACGTTGCGGGCCATGACCGTCGCCGACCGCAGCACCTCCTGACCGGCGGCCGTCCGGCGTGCGGCCTCGGCTTCGTCGATCCAGACGAGGGGGTCCGGCCAGGCGGGCTCCTGCGTGACGGGCCCTGCGGGCATGGGACCCGACAGATCCGCGGTGACGGCGAACGGCGTCGGGGCGCGCAGCGTTGCCCGCGTGTCGCCCCCGCAGAGCACGGCGTAGGACGTCGGCGCCATCGCCTCGCTGTCCACGATGCGCACCACGGGAAGCTCGAACCCGCTCTCCGCGAGTGTCTGCGCGCGCAGGCGTCTGATCTCGTCCAGCAGGATCCCGCCCTGGTCGGGGTCGCAGGCCGGTACGAGTTCCTCGCCGACCACCAGGGCGACCGGAGCCAGCTCCATCCCCAGCCGGAACGCGGCGAGGTCCAGGGCCGAGGCCTCCTCCGTCATCCCTCCGGCGTGGGCGAGCCGCGCCAGGGACTCGGTCACCAGCAGGGCCAGTTCCTGGTCGTCAAGGCCGGACATCAGGTCGAGGACGTATTCCATCTGGTCCTGGGCCTGGTCCAGGAGTCCGTCGTCCATCGCCCACTCGGCCAGCCGGCACCGGCACCGGACCGCTTGGCCGAGGTCGCCGAGGCCTTGCCAGGCTTGGGCCGCCTCGATCAGGGCGGCGTTGGCCTCTTCGGACCTGCCCGACTCGCGCAGGAGCGCCGCCTCCGAGTGCAGTGCCATCGCCGCGAGCTCCGGGTTGCCGCGCTTGACTTCGATCACGCGGCTGCACCTGACCCATTCCAAGGCCGCCGCACAGTTCTCCGGGTGCCACAGGAGTGCCAACGCCCGTGCGGCCTCCACTTGGCCTTCCGGGTCCTTGGTGGCCCCGTACCCCTCGAACGCCTGCTCCCAGACCTGCCGGGCCTCGTCGACGTGCTGCCCTCCGCACTGGCTCAGGGCTCTGCCCAGGTGGGCGCGTGCGGCGGCTTCGTCGTGCGCGTTGCGCGTGTTGTCCAGGGCGCGGCGCAGCATGGCTACCGCGCCCTCGGCGTCACCCCGCATCAGCTTGTCGTCGGCCCAGCTGCGCAGGAGGTTCACGACGGAGTGCCGCTGGCCGGCCTGCGTCATCAGCTGTTCCGCCTCGCGCAGCCGGCCGTCGGCGGTGTCGGGGTGGTCGTCGTGGGCGGCGCGGGTAGCGAGGAGGAGCGCCTTGCACATGGCGTCGTTGCACAGCTCGGCATCTCTGTAGGCCCTGTCCCAGGCGGCCTTCGCCTCCTCCACCCGGTCCGGCATCTTGAAGTAGATGGCGGCCAGGAGCCGCCCGGTGGCGCACAGACCCCGCACTCCCTGTACCGAGCCGCTGATCTCCAAGGAGTGCAGGGCGAGCTGCCGCGCGGTCTCCAGTTCGTCGCGCTGGCAGAGGATGTCCGCCATGTCGTGCAGCACCGCCGCTTCGTGGAGGGGTGCGTGAGCCGTTTCGTAGATCTCCTTCGCCTCGCGCAGCATGGTGAGGGCCTCGTCGCTGCGGTCGGTGGCGAAGAAGAGGTTGTAGGCCATCTCGGAGAGGACTCCGGCTCGCTGGCTGCGCCGCTCGCGCTCGTTCGGGTTGGTCTCGTCCGAGGCGACCCGCAGAGCCGAGCGGTAGGTGTGTTCGGCCTCCTCGAACCGGCCGACCGCCGCCGCCATGCCGGCGAGTTGGGTGAGCGCGAAGGCCCGTACGCCGTGGTCGCCGGTGCGCTCCCCCAGCTCCAACGCCTCGCGCAGCTGGGCCTGCGACTCCTCGGGCGGGCCTTGGGAGCCATGGTGGAAGACCATGCCGTTGAGGAGCGCCGCGCGTAACGCCGCCAGCTCGCGGGACGCGTCGTCCAGTGGACCGGGCAGGGGCGCGGGCACCTGGTCCAGCGCCTGCCGGAACAGCTCGTGGGCCCGTGCCATCTCGCCCAGTTCGGCCAGGGCGACGGCCTCCACGTGCAGCACTTTGGCCTCGGTCCGGCGCCTGGGGTCTTCGGCGCAGAAGTCGGCGACCGTCCGGAAGCGGCTGCGTTCCAGCCAGGCCGTGCCGAGTTGGTGCGCCGTCTCGGTGACGAGACTCCGGTGCCGGCCGGCGGCCGCGAGGCGGTGTACCTCTTGCAGGTACTGCTCGCGGCTGGGCCCGCGGGGCAGATCAAGCCGCTCCACGTCGTGCCACAGGGCGTCGGCCGCGCTCCGCGCGTGAGCGGTCTCGTCCACGGGGCGGTGCTCGGTGAGCAGGTGTCGGAAGATGGCGGGCACGCGGTAACCGGCCGAGTCGGCCACCTCCGCGCTCTCCAAAAGGCCCAGGAAGAGCGCCCTGTCGCGCAACTCGTCGAGATCGGCTCCGTCGAGATCCAGCAGTTCGTCGAGGACCTCGCGACGTACGGGAAGGCCGTACACCGACACCGATGCGATCGCCTCGCGTTGGCGCGGACGGAGCCTGTCGAGGAGCTCCTGCGCGAGGAGGCTCTCGCGGAACTCACCCTCGCTCGCCCCCACCAGCGCCAGCAGGGCGTCCTCGCCGAGCGCTTGCCGCTCGTCGGCGAGCGTGAACAGGGTCTCCAGAAGCCGGGGGTTGCCGTCGGCGGCCTCCCGCAGGCTCTGTTCCAGCGGCTTCGGCACCTTCCTCGTCTCCGTCATGCGCCGTACCTTCTTGGCCACATCGGCCTCGGGCAGCCGGGCCAGCGGGACGTCGACGAAGTCGTCCTTGAAGATGTTCAGCGGATAGCGGCTCGTGATCAGCACCACGTGTTCGCGGTTGGCTTCGCGGACCGCCTCCATCAGGTCTTCCAGGACCCGCACGGCGCCGGGCGCGAGCCGTGCCTCGCCCTCGCCGTCGAACGCGGGGCGCTCGGTGGGCTCCTGGTCGGCGCTCTGGTCGTCCCAGCCAAAACCGGGACGCACGGAAGGCTGCCAGCGCTCTTCGGGCCGGTAGTTCTCCTCGAACTCGTCGAGCACTATCAGAAGCCGGTCCACGTTCGACAGGAAGCGGTAAAGGCGTTCGCGCAGCGAACCGCCGCGGGAGGCCTGAAGATGGCCGCTCTGCGTGTCCAGCGCCTCCAGCAGCGCGCTCTCCGTCAGACGCCCCACCACGACGGCGTCCTCGAAGCCGATGGCCCGCTGCCGCAATCGGTTCGCCAGGCTCGATTTCCCTGCTCCGCCGATACCGTGCACGACGAGCCCGACCAGCCGTCCGTCGGACTCGGGGATCTCCTGGTGCAAGAGCGTCAGACATCTCTGCACCTCGATCCTTCGGCCGACGAAACGCTCCGGTGGGCAGACGGGCACCTGTTCCCGACGGTCGAGGAATCCTTTGGTCGGCCGACGGCGCCGCAGGGGCGCCCGGCCCGGGGTACGCGCGGGCGTGACCAGCGGCGGGGGCGGGTCGGGGCGGGTGTACAGGCGCAGCAGATGCCACTGCGGATTCTCTGCCTCCGCCAAGGCGCGCTGAGCTCTGGCCAGTGCGTGGGCCGGATCGAGACCGGCGCCCAGCTCCTTGTACAGCTCGGCGCACGCCTTGCTCGCGGTCACGTCCTCCACGACCCGCCCCCACGCGAACACCGCGGAGACCCCTGACTCCACCAACTGCTGAGCAAGGGAGGGCAGTTCGGCGCGTCGCTGAGCTTCGCCGGTGCGGCACGCGGAGAGGAAGACCACGGGCGGGACATGGACCAGAGCCCGGCGGATCTGCTGGGCGTCGAGAGGGCGGGGCCGGCCGAAACGGTCCTCGAAGAGGAAGTACGCACCTGTTTCGCCATGACCCGCGTGGCCGGTCAGGTGCACCACATCGACGTCGTCGCGTACGCGGGTGTGGTCTTCCAGCTCGCTGATGTCGCCGCTCTCGACCGTGCTCAGGCGATGCCCCCGCCTCACGGCGTTCAGGATCAGCGACTCCTCCTGCTCGAAGTCGAGGACCGGCTCGATCTCCTTGGGCGACGCGGCCAGGAACACCGTGTGCAATGGGCGGTTCTGCGGCGGGCGTTCGTCGGCGGCGCGGCTGCCGACGGATGGCGTACGCACGACGACGAGCGTGGGGCCGTCGCGCTGGAGCAGAAACCCCGTGCCGTCGTGCAGCAGTTCCCAGGGCAGGTGGTGGAGCGGTCCGTAACTCGTGGACACGGCAAGGACGACGAGGGATCCGTGCCCCCGCAGCTCCTCCAGGGGGCGGCCGAGACAGCGCGTGGGGCCGTCGATCGCTTCGTAGAGATGGCGACCGGTGTCGGCCAGGTCGGCGGGCCTGGCCGTGTAGTAGCCGGCCTCGGCGCGGGCGAGCAGGTCGTCGAGCGTGCCGGGATCCAAGCGGTGCTCGGTGGGATGCGGGGAGCCCTCCAGGCTCACCCGCACGGCCACGCCCCGGGAGAGGGTGCCGGCCAGTTCCACACGCAGTACGGATGTCGCCATGGCGGCCGTTCAGTCTTTGAGCAGTTGGCGGAGCTCCGACGGGGTCGTGTCCTCAAGGACGACACGACGCCCGTCGGGGAGGATCAGTACCGCCTTCTCGATACGGGCGGCGGGTCCGCGCCACTTGGCGTACCACCGGACCACGTGATCGGACAGCTGGGCACCGGCGGCCACCAGACCGATGACGCTGGCGACGACCGCGAGGGTCATGGGTTCGCGGTAGTCCCCGTCGTACGCGTCGATCCGCCCCCGCACGACGTCCGGGTCCATCAACTCCCGCGCGGCAAGGGCGGCATCAGGTCCCTCGATGACCAGCTCCGCCAAGGGCGTCTCTTCCTGCGGCATATGCCCTACCTCACAGACGCGTGGGTGGGCGGGCGTCACGGCCCCCCAAGAAGTGCAGAATTTTGCAGCTATAGAGTACTTGTCCCCTTGTGGCGCCGTACAGAACTCGCGGCGCCCGAGCACGAGTTCTCACGGGCGTTGATCTTGATCTCGTTGATCTTGGGCACACGGAGGCAGGCGATCTCAGTTTCGTCAGCCACAAGCAGTCAGCCGTCAGCCTCAGTCGTCACCCCTCAAGGAGAGCAATGACCGTACCTACACGCCCGGTTCGACGCATGGACCGTGAGAGGCGCTTCGATCTGCGCGCGACCGCCCTGTACTTCATGCTGCTCGCGATCATCCTGTGCGTCCTGGTGTTCGCGTTCCGCACCGCGGCAGGCATCGTCGAGAGCCGCCCCCTGTGGGCCGGAGTCCTCGTCGTGGTGGGGCTGGCTCTCGTGCAGTTGTGCCGGTCCAAGTGGCGCCGCTTCTCCGCCGCGAGATACGCGCGCCGTGCCGCCGGCGCACTGGAGAAGGCGGCCGAGAGCGTCTCGCAGCCGAACATCGAGTACGCGGAGTACGCAGAGTATGCCGAGTACGCCGAGCTCGATCCCGACGGCTTCGAGGACGCCATAGCCGACCTGTGCGCCCGTGACGACTGCCGGGAGGTGGAAGTGGTGGGAGGCGCCTGCGACTTGGGCGCGGACGTCATAGCGGTGACCCCTGAAGGGCTCCGCGTCGTCATCCAGTGCAAGCGTTACGGTGACGACAACAAGGTCGGCTCGCAGGATCTGCAGCGCTTCGGCGGGACGTGTTTCGCCGTCCACGAGGCCGACGTCGCGGTGCTCGTCACGACGAGCGACTTCACCGCTCCCGCTCTTGAGTACGCCGAGCAGTGCGGCATCGTGTGTGTGAACGGTGCGGAGCTGGACGCCTGGCTCGACGGCACGGGGCCGAGCCCCTGGGAGGAAGCAGTCGTCGACGCCTGATCCCCCGGTCCGCTCCGCCCCGTCAGCGGGAGCCGGATCTGTCCAGGCGCCTGAGCACGGGCGAGGCCGCGGCCCCGTGCAGCATCACCGACAGCAGGACGCAGAACGTCACCACCGCCCACAACTCCTCCTGGAACGCCCCGAGGTCCTCCACTCCCAGCGCGTACGCCAGATAGAAGACGGACCCGATCCCCCGGATGCCGAAGAAGGAGGTCACCGCGCGTTCGCCGGGCGTCGTCCTGCCCCGCAGCTGGGCGATCCAGCCCGTGAGCGGACGGATCACGAGCAGTACCAGGACGGCCGTCACCGCGCTTCCCCAGGAGAGGGCGGACAGACCGCCGCAGGCGATGAACCCGCCGATGAGGAACAGCACGCCGGCCGTGAGCAGCCGCTCCACCTGTTCCATGAAGGTGTGCATCACCACCTGGTAGCCGTGGGCGCGCTCGGCGGACCGGATCGCGCAGGCCGTCGTGAACACCGCCAGGAACCCATATCCGTGCAGCACTTCCGTGAGGCCGTACGAGAGGAAGGTCGCCGCGAGGGCCACGAACCCTTCCCGGTGCTCCGAGAGCCGCAGCGCCTTCCAGTTCGCCCGGAAGAACATCCAGCCGAGCAGCCTGCCCACCAGCAGGCCCACCGCCACACCGACCGTGCCGCGCACCACCACGTCGCTCCACAGCCAGTGGCCCACCCACTCGCCCGACCAGCCCGTCCGCGAGGCGGCGAACATCGCCAAGGCCGCGAGGACCAGCGGAAAGGCGAGGCCGTCGTTGAGGCCCGCTTCGCCGGTGAGGGCGAAGCGCACCTCGTCCTCGTCGTGTTCGCCGTCGGTCGGCTCCCCGACACGGACCTCCGCCGCGAGCACGGGGTCGGTCGGTGCGAGTACGGCGCCCAGGAGCAGGGCGACGGCCGGTGGCCAGCCGACGAGACCCCAGGCGACAAGGGCGGTGACCACGACGGTCAGCGGCATCGTGATGCCCAGCAGGCGCCATGCGGTGGACCAGGACCGCCGGCCGAACGGTCTGTTGATCGCGAGCCCCGCACCCATCAGTGCCACGATCACGATCACCTCGGTGAGGTGCTCGACCCATGCCCGGTGCTCGTAGGGATCCAGGTCGGGAAGTCCGGTCGGCAGAAGGTAGACGAGGAACCCGACGGCCAGGAAGACCATGGGCATGGACATGGGCTGCCGTGCCACCAGTCTGGGCAGGACCGCGGCGAGCAGGGCGCCGATGCCCAGGCATGCGTATCCGACGTCCGCGGCCGTCACTTCCATCGGCCTACGCCTGTCCTCGTGGTCGTCTCCGACTCCGGCATCTGTTCCCCCTCGACTTGGCTGCAAGGACCTCGCTGAGGGGAGCTCCATTCGTCGGATACAGGCGTGCCGCCCTGTCAGGAGTTCCCACTTGGATCAATCCTAATCAAGCGGCTGCGGGACGTAATCGGGGCATCACGGAATTCCGGTACGGCGCCGCTTGAACACCCTTACGTTTCCGTCGCCGATCGCAGGGAATCCGGCAGAAGACAAGCCGTAGAACGGTTCAAGCCGTAGTGCGCAGAGCGGTTAATGAACCGATGACGCGCAAGTAATGACGTTTTTGTGGAGGTCCCGACATGCTGAAGGCCATTGCAGATGTTCTCCGAGCCATCGGTGGAGCCATTGCCACGGTGGTCACCCTTCCCTTCCGTGCCGTCGCGCGGCTCTTCGGGGGAGCTTCCTCCAGCGCCCACGGCCACCACTGATCGGGGAGTTCACGCCGTATGGCCGACGTGCCGCTGAAGCACGTCACAGGCGTGCTGGAACTCCTCCATGAGGCGGGTGGACTCCACGACGAGGACTCCGTAGGGGCGAGCCGGATCGGCCAGTGGAAGGCCGGCCCGGCTCGCTCCGTCTGCCACCCTCCTGCAGCATCCCTGGGCCTCGTCGGCCAGCTGACACAGCTGCTTGGCCTGCTCCGTGAGGGAGTCCTCGTCCAGCTCGCCGAGCACCTGGGCGATCCGCTCGAGGGACTCCAGGAAGTCGGCGTAGCCGAGGAGGAAGGCCCGGTCGTCGTGCCGGCTCCCCTCTTCCTCATGCCACTGGTGCAGGCTGCGCGTCAGCGACGCCACTTGGTACAGCGAACGTTCGAGCGCTCCAAGCACCGCTCCGTACCCGTCGAAGGAGGCCCGGCCCCGATGCCTGCGCAGCAGTCGACGCGGGTTGAAGTACAGGCTCTCCTCTGCGGTACGGAAACCTTCCCTGGCCTGCGTGATCAGACCCCCGGTCTGTTCGGCCCTCCAGCGCCACTGACGGCAGAGCTCCTCGTCCAGCTCGCCCTCGCGCAGCACCGGATACATGTCACTCACCAGCTCGCCCAGAGCCACGGAGAGCGAGCGGATCCCGTACTCGGCGCTGCGGTAGCGCATGGGCGGGGCCACCGTGACGTTGACGACGACGCCGATGGCGCAGCCGATGAGGACCAGCAGGAGGATCTGCCCGAGCTGGGAGACCTTGTCGGTCGCGGTCGTGGCGGAGGCGTAGGTGGAGAAGGCGAAGAACGCCGCCGTGGCGACCTGCGATCCCTGTACGCCCAGTGCGGGCCAGCGTCCGATGGACAGGCCCACCAGCGCGACCAGCGCGAACGTCAGCAGGTCGGGTCCGCCCAGGAATCCGAGGCCCGCCACCATGGCCACGCCGACCACCACCGCCGCCAGGTAGCGCAGCGACTGCAGCAGCGACTGATAGACCGTCACCTGCATGATCAGTACGGCGGAGAAGGGCGCGAAGGCGGGGGACGGCGCGTCGAGCAGGTAGTAGGAGACGATCCAGGCCAGGGTCGCGGCCAGCGTGCTCTTGAGGACCAGGAGCAGGGTGTGGCGCTCGTAGCCCGGCACTCCTCTGGCCCGCTGCCACCATCGCCGTACGCGGTCGAACCACCCCTGGGCCGCGGCTTCCGCACGCTGCCCTCCAGCCTCGCCGGCCATGCACCGACTCCATTCCGTTCAGCAGGTCATCCAGCTCAGCCTGCTACCCGGCGATGCCGTCCGCATGCGGGCTTCGGATCGCGAGGGGAATCCGGAGCCGCTACCAATAATGCTTTCGCCCGCCCACCGCGTGGCCGACAGCGCCGAGAATCCACAGGACCGCACCGATGACGACGAGGACGACGCCGATGGTCCACAGGATGGAGATTCCGGCCAGGAGACCGATGATGAGGAGGATGATTCCGAGTGCGATCATTGAGTCCTCCGACCCTCAGAATTGTTTCAAGTATGCGCCTTTTCCATTCCGATGCCAGGCCGCGGGCCGGATCCGGTGGGCACGCCCTTCGCGTGGATTTCGCCGCGGCGCGGGCAAACAGGCGCAATTGTGACCGTGCGTGACGCCGAGTCATCCGATCGTGCATCCACATCCGTGCCGATCTTGTGCATCTTTGCAGTCAGCCCCATGGAACCCGGACGAGACCGCTCATCTTGCTGAGCAGCGCGCGCCAACCGCGTGATAACACGGAGTGATCAAATCCAAGGAGACGACGACATCATGGGTATCTTCAGCCGTCGCCAGACCGCGACCCTCGAGCCGACGCCGTCCGCCGGCCCCGGTTCGCCTTTTCCCGCGGCCTCCGGCGCCGAGCTCGACCCGGCGCTCCGTGCGCTGACCGGGCAGTGGACCATCGACCGCCCGCACAGCCGCATCGGGTTCTCCGTGCGGCACGCGATGGTCACGACGGTGCGAGGTGCCTTCGCCGACTACGACAGCACGCTGTACTTCGACGGCGCCAGGCCCTCCGAGTCGCGGGCCGAGATCGTCATCCGGGTCGCCGGCGTCGACACGGGTGTGGAACAGCGGGACACGCACCTCATAGGCCCCGACTTCTTCGACGCGCGCCGCCACCCGGAGATGTCCTTCCGCAGCACCTCGACGATCCACGAGGGCGGGGAGACCTTCCGCATGGCGGGAGACCTCACCATCCGCGGTGTGTCCAGGCCCGTCGAGCTGCAGCTCGACTACCTCGGCTCGGTCGTGGACCCGTTCGGCTTCGAGCGGGCGGGCTTCGACGGCACCACGACCATCGACCGCACCGAATGGGGTCTGGTCTACAACCAGCGGCTGGAGACGGGCGGGGCCATGGTGAGCGAGAAGGTCCGGCTGCAGTTCGACATCTCCGCGATCCGGTCCACGCCCCAGGCGTAGCCGGTCCTCCGCACGGAAAGGGAGGGCCCCGTCCCGGTGCCGGGACGGGGCCCTCCCTTTCGTCGTCGTTCGCCGCGCCGCGAGGCGGGGCCTCAGTCCTCGCCCTCCAGATTGCCTTCCGTCTCCAGGTACGCCTGGCGCAGGGCCTCCAGCACCGCGGGGTCGGGCTTGGCCCACATGCCGCGGGACTCGGCCTCCAGGAGGCGCTCGGCGATGCCGTGCAGGGCCCAGGGGTTGGCCTGCTGGAGGAATTCACGGTTGGTCGGGTCCAGGACGTACGTCTCGGTGAGCTTGTCGTACATCCAGTCGGCGACCACGCCCGTCGTCGCGTCGTACCCGAAGAGGTAGTCGACCGTGGCGGCGAGCTCGAAGGCCCCCTTGTAGCCGTGGCGGCGCATCGCCTCGATCCACTTGGGGTTGACCACGCGGGCACGGAACACGCGCGAGGTCTCCTCGACCAGCGTGCGGGTGCGCACCGTCTCGGGGCGGGTGGAGTCGCCGATGTACGCCTCCGGGGCGCGGCCCTTCAGCGCGCGGACCGTGGCCACCATGCCGCCGTGGTACTGGAAGTAGTCGTCCGAGTCGGCGATGTCGTGTTCGCGGGTGTCGGTGTTCTTCGCCGCGACCTCGATGCGCTTGTACGCGGTTTCCATCTCCTCGCGCGCCGGACGCCCGTCGAGCTCACGGCCGTAGGCGTAGCCGCCCCACACCGTGTAGACCTCGGCGAGGTCGGCGTCGGTGCGCCAGTCGCGGGAGTCGATGAGCTGGAGCAGGCCCGCGCCGTACGTGCCGGGGCGGGAGCCGAAGATGCGGGTGGTGGCGCGGCGTTCGTCGCCGTGGGCCGCCAGGTCGGCCTGGGTGTGGGCGCGGACGAAGTTCGCCTCGTCGGGCTCCTCCAGCGAGGCGGCCAGGCGCACGGCGTCGTCCAGGAGGCCGATGGTGTGCGGGAAGGCGTCGCGGAAGAAGCCGCTGATGCGCAGGGTGACGTCGATGCGCGGGCGGCCGAGCTCTTCCGCGGGGATCGCCTCCAGGCCCGTGACACGGCGCGACGCGTCGTCCCAGACCGGGCGGACGCCGAGGAGGGCGAGCGCTTCGGCGATGTCGTCACCGGCGGTGCGCATCGCGCTCGTACCCCACAGGGAGAGGCCGACCGAGGTGGGCCAGTCGCCGTTGTCGGTGCGGTAGCGCTCCAGGAGGGAGTCGGCCAGGGCCTGGCCGGTCTCCCAGGCGAGGCGCGAGGGCACCGCCTTGGGGTCGACGGAGTAGAAGTTGCGGCCGGTCGGCAGGACGTTGACCAGGCCGCGCAGCGGGGAGCCCGAGGGCCCCGCGGGGACGAAGCCGCCCTCCAACGCGTGGACGGCGTGGTCCAGTTCGTCGGTCGTGGCGGCAAGGCGCGGCACGACCTCGCCGGCGGCAAAGGCGAGGATGTCCGCGACGGCCTGCGGGTGGCCCGCCGCGACCGTGGCGACGGCCTCCGGGGCCCAGTCCGCGTCCTCCATCGCCTGGACCAGGGCGCGGGCCTTCTCCTCGACCGCGTCGGCGGTGGTGCGGGTGGCCGCCGACTCGTCGAGGCCCAGCGCCTCGCGCAGGCCGGGGAGCGACGCCGTGCCGCCCCAGATCTGCCGGGCCCGCAGGATCGCGAGGACCAGGTTGACGCGGTCGGATCCGGCCGGGGCGCCGCCCAGGACGTGCAGGCCGTCGCGGATCTGGGCGTCCTTGATCTCACAGAGCCAGCCGTCGAGATGCATGATGAACTCGTCGAAGCCCTCGTCCTCGGGACGGTCTTCGAGCCCCAGGTCGTGGTCGAGCTTGGCGGCCTGGATCAGGGTCCAGATCTGGGCGCGGATCGCGGGCAGCTTCGCCGGGTCCATCGCGGCGATCTGGGCGTGCTCGTCCAGGAGTTGTTCCAGGCGGGCGATGTCGCCGTAGCTGTCGGCGCGGGCCATCGGCGGTACGAGGTGGTCCACGAGGGTGGCGTGCACGCGCCGCTTGGCCTGCGTGCCCTCCCCCGGGTCGTTGACCAGGAACGGGTAGATCAGGGGCAGGTCGCCGAGGGCGGCGTCGGGGCCGCAGGCGGCGGAGAGGCCCGCGTTCTTGCCGGGCAGCCATTCGAGGTTGCCGTGCTTGCCCAGGTGGATCATCGCGTCGGCGCCGAAGCCGTTGTCGTCGGCGGAGGCGGCGATCCAGCGGTAGGCGGCCAAGTAGTGGTGCGAGGGCGGCAGATCGGGGTCGTGGTAGATCGCGATCGGGTTCTCGCCGAAGCCGCGCGGCGGCTGGATGAGGATGAGCAGGTTGCCGCGGCGCAGGGCCGCGAGGACGATGTCGCCCTCAGGGTTGCTCGACCGGTCCACGAACATCTCGCCGGGGGCGGGGCCCCAGTGCTGCTCCACGGACTCGCGCAGCTCGGCGGGAAGCGTGGCGAACCAGCGGCGGTAGTCGGCCGCCGGGATGCGGACGGGGTTGCGGGCCAGCTGCTCCTCGGTGAGCCACTCCTGGTCGTGGCCGCCCGCCTCGATCAGCGCGTAGATCAGCTCGTCGCCGTCACCCGAGGCGAGGCCTGGCACCTCCTCCGTACCGAAGTCGTATCCCTCGGCCTGGAGTCGGCGCAACAGGGAGACGGCGCTCGCGGGGGTGTCGAGGCCGACCGCGTTGCCGATCCGGGAGTGCTTGGTCGGGTAGGCGGACAGGACAAGGGCGATGCGCTTGTCGGCGGCCGGGATGTGGCGAAGGCGCGCGTGCCGCACGGCGATGCCGGCCACGCGGGCGGCGCGCTCGGCGTCGGCGACGTACGCGGGAAGTCCGTCCTCGTCGATCTCCTTGAAGGAGAACGGCACCGTGATCAGGCGGCCGTCGAACTCGGGGACCGCGATCTGGCTCGCCGCGTCCAGCGGCGACACGCCCTCGTCGTTGTCCTCCCAGTCGGTGCGCGAGCTGGTGAGGCAGAGCGCCTGGAGGATGGGTACGTCGAGTCCGGTGAGGGCTCCGGCGTCCCAGGACTCGTCGTCACCGCCCGCAGAGGCCTCGGCGGGCCGCGTGCCGCCCGCCGCGAGGACCGTGGTCACGATCGCGTCGGCGGCGCGCAGTTCATCGATGAGTTCGGGTTCGGGGGTGCGCAGCGAGGCGACGTACAGCGGCAGCGGGCGCGCGCCCGCGTCCTCGACCGCGCGGCACAGGCTGTCGATGAAGGCGGTGTTGCCGCTCATGTGGTGGGCGCGGTAGTAGAGCACCGCGACGGTCGGTCCCTCGACCTGGCGTGCGGTGCGCTCCAGCGGGCCCCACGAGGGCGCGGGGGCGGGCGGCTCGAAGCCGTGGCCGGTGAGCAGGACGGTGTCGGAGAGGAACCGGGCCAGCTGCTCCAGGTTGCCGGGGCCGCCGTGGGCCAGGTAGGCGTGGGCCTCGGCCGCGATGCCGATCGGCACGGTGGACGCGGCCATCAGCTGGGCGTCGGGGGCCTGTTCGCCGGTGAGGACGACCACGGGCCGTCCGGTCGCCACGACTTGGTCGAGGCCGTCCTGCCAGGCGCGCACGCCGCCGAGGAGGCGTACGACGACCAGGTCGGTGCCGTCCAGGAGCTGCGGAAGGTCCTCGAGCGGGAGCCGGGAGGGGTTCGCGTAGCGGTAGTCGACCGGGCCGGCGGCGGCGCGGGCGCTGAGCAGGTCGGTGTCGGACGTCGACAGGAGCAGGATCATGCGGCGTCGGGCCTTCCTCGGGGTGTCCACGCCCCGGGTGGTGTCGATGGCGTCTTCCCCTGCTCGAGCGGACGAGAGCTCGGGGAAGGGAGTTCCTGACTCACCCGGCATGCGCACCGGGCTCACAGTGGCGGGACCGCGCCGGAATCGCACCGGGCTTCCTCCCCTTGTCGCCGTCTGTGGCGACGACGGGCCGGCTGGCCCGTCACCAGGAATACTAAGGGCCGATCATCTGCTGGGGGGCAGGCGGACCTGGTGCGATGGGTCGGTATGCTCGCCGCCATGCCCCCATCGGTCCCCCAGCCCGCGCTCTCGGGAGACGAGTCTGCCCGCGGCCGCGGCGACGCATGCCCCGGGACGCTGCGGCTGCACCGGGCGGACGACGGGGCCCTGGCCCGCGTCCGGGTCCCCGGCGGTCTGCTGAGCGTCGGGCAGGCGGACGTACTGCGGGATGTGGCCCAGCGTCTTGGAGACGGGGAGTTGCATCTCACATCGCGGGGCAATGTGCAGCTGCGCGGGCTGCGTGCGGACCGCGGGAGCGAACTGGCCCGCATGCTTGCCGAATCGGGGCTTTTGCCCTCGGAACGTCATGAGCGGGTGCGCAATGTGGTGGCCTCTCCGCTCTCGGGTCTCGACGGTCTGGGCGAGCGGGACATCCGTCCGTGGCCGGCCGTCCTGGACGAGCTGCTGTGCGCCAGCGACCGGGCCACCGCCCTGTCCGGCAGGTTCTTGTTCGCCCTCGACGACGGCCGCGGCGACGTGGCGGCCCTCGGCGGCGACGTGACCCTGACGGCGCGGGGCGAGGACCAGGCCCTGCTGCGGATCGGTCCGGCGGACGACGCCGTCCTGATCCCTGCCGCGCGGGCACCACAAGCCGCGCTCATCGCGGCCGAGGCCTTCCTGGAGCAGGCGCCCGACGCGAGTTCCTGGCGGGTGACGGATCTGCCCGGCGGCGTCGGCCCCCTCCTGGACGCGGTCCAGCTCCGCCTGCGGCAGGCCGGTTTCGCCCCCACCCGCATCACCGTTCCGCTTCCCCAGGACGCGGCCGGGCCCGCCCTCGGCGTCGTGCCCGGCCCCCGCGACACGGCCGCGCTGTCCGTCGGCCTGCCGCTGGGCAGTGTCGGCGCGGCCCAGTGGACGGCACTGGCGGACATCGCCCGCCACCACGGCAGCGGCGAGCTGCGGCTGACCCCCTGGCGCGGAGTCGTCCTGCCGGGAGTCGGGCGGACAGCGGCCGCTCAACTCCTGGCGGATCTCGGGGCCCTCGGCCTCATCACCGCGTCCGACTCCCCCTGGACCGGCGTGGGGGCCTGCATCGGCAGGCCCGGCTGCGCCAAGGCCCTGGACGACGTACGCGGCACGGCGCAAGCGGCGTTGGGGCCCGTCGGGGCGCTGCCCGTGTACTGGTCCGGGTGCGAGCGCCGGTGCGGACATCCCCACGGGGAGTGGATCGACGTCGTCGCCACTCCCGAGGGACACCAGATCTCCCGCGTACACGGCGGGAAACGGGACGCTCCGGCGAGCATCCCCGGCAGCCCCGGCGCGGCGCTGGCCGCCGCTGTGGCCGCGGCCCGCGGCTGACTACGCATGAACACATGAACAACCCTGCAACACTTGACCGTCCCCTGCCCTATCAAGAGAGCGAACGCACTGTGCATCAGTACGAGAAGGACGGACCGGCGATCTACCGCCAGTCCTTCGCCACGATCCGCGCGGAGGCGGATCTGTCGGGCCTGCCCGCCGACGTGAGCCAGGTCGCGGTCCGCATGATCCACGCCTGCGGCATGGTCGACCTCGTACGCGACCTCGCTTTCACCCCGGACGTGGTCGCCCGCGCCCGCGAGGCCCTGCGCGCCGGCGCGCCCATCCTGTGCGACGTGGCCATGGTCGCCAGCGGCGTCACCCGCAAGCGGCTGCCCGCCGACAACGACGTGGTGTGCACCCTGTCCGACCCGGCGGTCCCCGATCTCGCGGCGAAGCTCGGCACCACCCGCAGCGCCGCCGCCCTGGAACTCTGGCGCGATCGCATGGAAGGCGCGGTGATAGCCGTCGGCAACGCGCCCACCGCGCTGTTCCGCCTGCTCGAAATGATCGAGGAGGGGGCGCCGCGCCCCGCCGCCGTCATCGGTGTGCCGGTCGGCTTCGTCGGCGCCATGGAGTCCAAGGACGCCCTGGCCGCGCACCCCTCCGGCCTGGAACACATGATCGTGCGGGGCCGCCGGGGCGGAAGCGCCATCGCGGCAGCCGCACTCAACGCGATCGCCAGCGAGGAAGAATGAGCGTGAGCGAGCACAAGACGGGCCGTCTCTACGGTGTCGGCCTCGGGCCCGGCGATCCGGCCCTCATGACCCTGCGGGCGGTGCAGGTCATCGCCGAGGCCGATGTCGTCGCCTATCACAGCGCCCGGCACGGCCGGTCGATCGCGCGGTCCATCGCGGCCGAGCACCTGCGCGCCGACCACATCGAGGAAGCGCTGGTCTACCCCCTCACCACGGAGACCACCGACCATCCCGGCGGCTACCGCGGCGCGATGGAGGACTTCTACACCGAGGCCGCGGCCCGCCTGGCGGTGCACCTCGACGCGGGACGCACGGTGGCCGTCCTCGCCGAGGGCGATCCGCTCTTCTACGGCTCGTACATGCACATGCACAAGCGCCTCGCGGACCGCTATCCCACCGAAGTGATCCCCGGAGTCACCTCCGTCAGCGCCGCGGCAGCCCGGCTCGGCACCCCGCTCGCCGAGGGCGAGGAGGTGCTGACCATCCTGCCCGGCACCCTGCCGGAGGAGGAGCTGACCGCGCGTCTGGCCGCCACGGACGCCGCGGTGGTGATGAAGCTCGGCCGTACGTTCCCCGTGGTGCGCCGCGCCTTCGAGAGCTCCGGGCGGCTGCCCGAGGCCCACTACGTCGAGCGCGCCACCATGGCGGGCGAGCGCATCGAGGATCTTGCCGCGGTCGACGCCGACTCGGTGCCGTACTTCGCGGTCGCGGTCCTGCCCAGCCGCATCGACGCGCCCCGGCCCGAGCGTGCCCCGGACACCGGTGAGGTGGCCGTGGTCGGTACCGGCCCCGCCGGACCGCTGTGGCTCACGCCCGAGACCCGTGGGGTGCTCGCCGCCGCCGACGACCTGGTCGGCTACACCACCTATCTGGACCGGGTGCCGGTCCGGCCGGGGCAGGTGCGCCACGGCTCGGACAACAAGGTCGAGTCGGAGCGCGCCGAGTTCGCCCTGGATCTCGCCCGGCGCGGGCGTCGCGTCGCCGTGGTCTCCGGCGGCGACCCCGGCGTCTTCGCGATGGCGACGGCCGTCCTCGAGGTGGCCTCGCAGAAGCAGTACGCGGACCTGCCGGTACGGGTGCTTCCGGGGGTGACGGCGGCGAACGCGGCCGCCGCCCGCGCGGGCGCTCCGCTGGGCCACGACTACGCGACGATATCGCTCTCCGACCGGCTCAAGCCGTGGGAGGTCATCGCGGAACGGCTGCGGGCGGCGGCCTCCGCGGACCTGGTGCTCGCGCTGTACAACCCCGGCTCGCGCAGCCGCACCTGGCAGGTCGGCAAGGCGCGCGATCTGCTTCTTGAGCACCGCTCGGCGGACACGCCCGTGGTCCTGGGGCGCGATGTCGGCGGGCCTGCCGAGAGCGTACGCACCGTGCGCCTCGCCGATCTCGATCCGGCCGAGGTCGACATGCGCACGATCCTGCTCGTGGGGTCCTCGCAGACCCGCTGGGAGCAGCGCGGTGACGGCCAGCAGATCGTGTGGACGCCCCGCCGCTACCCGGAGGACTGAGCCCGCGGTTCTCCGCTAGGCCTGGCTGTCGCCGAGCGCGCGCAGCCAGGCCAGGGCCTGCTCGGGGGTGTCGGCCACCGCCACGCCTTCGGGCACCGGCGGGCGGCGCACCACGACCACCGGGATCCGTGCCTCGCGGGCCGCGGCCAGCTTGGGCGCGGTGGCGGCGCCGCCGCTGTCCTTGGTGACGACGACGTCGATGCGATGGCGGCGGATCAGCTCGCGCTCGCCCTCCAGGGTGAACGGGCCGCGGTCGAGCAGCACCTCCATGCGCACGGGGTGCGGTGTGTCCGGGGCGTCCACCGAACGCATCAAGAACCACAGCTGGTCCAGCGCGGCGAAGGCGGCGAGACCCATGCGCCCCGTCGTGAGGAAGACCCGCTCGCCCAGCGCGGGCAGCGCGTCCGCCGCATCGGCCAGGGAGCCGACCGGGTGCCAGGCGTCGCCGTCGCCCGGCACCCAGCCGGGCCGGCGCAGCGCGAGCAGGGGAACATGGGCGGCAGCGGCAGCGGCGGCCGCGTTGAAACTGATCGTCTCGGCGAAAGGATGGGTGGCATCGATGAGCGCGCTCACCTGGTGCGTACGCAGCCAGGCGGCCAGGCCGTCGGCTCCGCCGAAGCCGCCCACGCGCACCTCGCCGGGCGGCAGCTTCGGGCTCGCCACCCGCCCGGCCAGGGAGCTGGTCACCCTCGCCCCGGCGGGGAGCGTGTCCACCAGCGTCTCGGCGAGGCGGCGGGCTTCGGTCGTCCCGCCCAGTACCAGTACGTGCATCGGGTCCATCCGTGGGTGAGGCGAAGGGCGGGCGCAGCGCCCAACTCAAGCACACCGGTCTGCGGCCCGGCTGGACGACCGGTGCCTGCGCGACCGCGGCCGCCACGGCCGCCTACACGGCCCTGCTCAGCGGCGACTTCCCCGATCCGGTGACCATCACCCTGCCCAAGGGCCAGACCCCGGCCTTCGCCCTGGCGATCGAGGAGCTGGCCGAGGGGCGGGCGACGGCGGGGGTGGTCAAGGACGCGGGCGACGACCCCGACGTGACGCACGGCGCGCTGGTGCGGGCCACCGCGCGGCGGCTGCCGCCCGGTTCGGGCGTGGTCTTCAAGGCGGGGCCCGGCGTGGGCACGGTCACCCTGCCCGGACTGCCGCTCGACGTGGGGGAGCCCGCGGTCAACCCGGTGCCGCGCCAGATGATCCGCGACCACATCGCCCGGGTCGCCGCGGAGCACCGGGGTTCGGGAGACGTCGAGATCACCGTCTCCGTGGACCACGGCGAGGAGATCGCCCGCTCCACCTGGAACCCCCGCCTGGGCATCCTGGGCGGTCTGTCGATCCTGGGCACCACCGGCATCGTCGTGCCCTACTCCTGCTCGGCGTGGATCGACTCGATCCGCCGGGGCGTGGACGTGGCACGCGCCGCCGGGCATACGCATGTGGCGGGCTGCACGGGCTCGACGTCGGAGAAGACGGTGGTGTCCGAGTACGGGCTCCCGGAGATCGCCCTGCTGGACATGGGGGACTTCGCGGGCGCGGTGCTCAAGTACGTGCGTCGGCATCCGGTGGACCGGCTCACGGTGTGCGGCGGGTTCGCCAAGCTGTCCAAGCTCGCCGCCGGACACCTCGACCTGCACTCGGCCCGCTCCCAGGTCGACAAGCCCTTCCTGGCCGCGCTCGCCCGCCGGGGCGGCGCGGACGAGGCCCTGGCTGCCGAGGTGGAAGTCGCCAACACGGGCCTTGCCGCGCTCCAGTTGTGCCAGGCCCGGGGCGTCCCGCTCGGGGACCTGGTGGCCGTGGCCGCGCGCGACGAGGCGCTGTCGGTGCTGCGGGGAGCGCCGGTCGCCGTGGACGTCATCTGCATCGACCGGGCGGGCACGGTCGTCGGGCGCAGCAGCGTGCGCTGAGGGATGCCGGCTGCCGGTGGCTGCCGTCAATAGAGGAAGAGGGCGGCGCGGGCGATTCCTTCCAGGGCGCGGCGCTGCTCGTCCGTCCACCGCATCGCCTGCTCATGGTGGACGGACACCACACCGATCAGCGCGCCGGCTCCGGAGGTGATCGGTACCGAGACGCACGCGCCGACGCCGGCCTCCTCCAGCACGTCGAGCGCCGGGTTGCCGAGGAAGACCGGGGAGGCGGCCACCTCCTCGACGAGCACCGGCTTGCCGTCCTGCGCGGCCACCCCGCAGGCGGTCTCCCGGTCGGCCACCGTCTCGAAGTAGCTCAGGAACGGGTGGTGGAAGCCGTGTTGGGCCACGATCCGCAGCACGCCGCCCGCGGGCTCGTAGAGCTGGGCGTTGCCCATCGGCGCCCCGGTGATCTCGAACGCGGCCGACAGCGCCGCCGACACCACGGACAGCCGCAGGCGCCGCTCGTTCTCCGGCAGCGGCATGGTCGCCAGTTCCCTGGCGATCCGGCGGCCCTCCTCGTCCCCGGTCAGCAGCAGCGGGCGCAGCACCGAACTGTGGGCCCGCTCCACCACCAGGCCGCCGCCTGCCGCCACGGCCCGCCTGCGGGTGTCCAGCAGCAGGCCCACTCCCTCCGTCCCGCAGAACGTCACCCGGCTCAGGTCCAGCAGCACGCGTCCGGCGGATTCCTCCACGGCGCGGTCCAGTTCATGGGCGAGGGTCTGTACGGAGGCGACGTCCAGTTCCCCGGCCACACGGATCGTGATCCGGCCGTCCACCTTGGCGACGCCGACGCGCATGGACGGCGACGACTGGGGCCACTCCACGGCCACCCCGCCGCTGACATCGCTCCCCAGGCCCATGTCGGCCCACGTTAGAGCCGATGCCCTGCACGCCGGGAGCACTTCACCAGGACGGTCCGCGATGGCACCGATTGGGCCAAGAACGAAGAATCACTGGCAGGCGTGGCGCTCGCGTCCGGGCGAGTAGAGGTGGCTGTCGCGGAACTGCTCGGCGCCCAGGGTGCGGCCGACCATGATGACGGCGGTACGGATCACACCCGCCGCCTTCACCTGCTCCGCGATCTCGTCGAGGGGCCCGCGCAGGATGAGCTCGTCGGGGCGCGAGGCCATCGCCACCACGGCCGTGGGGCAGTCGGCCCCGTAGTGCGGCAGGAGTTCCTCCACCACGCGGTCCACATACCTGGCGGCCAGGTGGAGCACGATCAGGGCTCCGCTGCGGCCAAGGGTGGCCAGGTCCTCGCCCTCGGGCATCGCGGTGGCCCGCTGGGCGATCCGGGTGAGGATGACGGTCTGGCCCACGGTCGGCACGGTCAGCTCCCGCTTGAGCGCCGCCGCGGCTGCCGCGAACGCGGGCACACCGGGCACCACTTCGTAGGGCACGCCCGCCTCGTCCAGGCGGCGCATCTGCTCGTTGACGGCGCTGAAGACGGACGGGTCGCCCGAGTGCAGGCGGGCCACGTCCTTGCCCTGCTGGTGCGCGGTGACGAGTTCGGCGGTGATCTGGTCGATGTCCAGCTCGGCGGTGTCGACCAGGCGGGCGTCGTCGGGGCACTCGGCGAGCAGTTCGCGGGGTACCAGGCTTCCGGCGTACAGGCAGACACCGCAGGCGGCGAGCGTGCGCGCGCCCCGCACCGTGATCAGGTCGGCCGCACCGGGGCCCGCGCCGATGAAGTACACGGTCATCTGTTGTCTCCTGAGGGTTCTGCGGGGGCCTTGGCTGAGCGTTCCG
Organism: Streptomyces sp. NPDC057302; assembly: GCF_042667685.1. Lineage (NCBI taxonomy): Bacteria > Bacillati > Actinomycetota > Actinomycetes > Kitasatosporales > Streptomycetaceae > Streptomyces > Streptomyces sp. NPDC057302. Next base: position 38,838 of record NZ_JBHUZJ010000037.1, read on the forward strand.
CGGTGGGGGCGTTCGAAGGTTTGCGTACGGACCACTGGGTGACCGGCATCGCCTGGCGCCAGCCGGTGAAGCCGCCGACGGGCACGGCGTGCGCCACGGCGAGGCGGACCAGGTCGCCGCCGTGCCGCCGGTAGCGCTCGGCGAGCAGCGCCTCCGACTCCAGCGTGACGGTGTTGGCGACGAGACGGCCGCCGGCGGGCAGCGCCTCCCAGCAGGCGTCGAGCAGGCCGGGCACGGTGAGGCCTCCGCCGATGAACACGGCGTCGGGCGTGGGCAGTTCGGCCAGACCTGCCGGAGCCCGGCCGGTGACCACGCGCAGGGCGGGCACCCCCAGGTGTGCGGCGTTGCGCTCGATGCGCTGGGCCCGGACCGGATCGCGCTCCACGCTGATCGCCCGGCAGGAGGGGTGGGTGCGCATCCACTCGATCGCCACGGACCCCGAGCCGCCGCCGATGTCCCACAGCAGTTCGCCGGGGGCCGGGGCGAGCACGCCGAGGGTGGCGGCCCGGACGTGGCGTTTGGTGAGCTGTCCGTCGTGTTCGTAGGCGTCGTCGGGCAGACCGGGCACGGCGCCCAGGCGCAGGGCGTCCGGGTCACGTCGGCAGTCGACCGCGATCACGTTCAGCGGGTCGCCCTGCGGGTGCGCCCAGGTGTCGGCGACGCCTTCCGCGTACGCCTCGTCCTCGCCCCCGAGCTGTTCCAGGACGCGTAGCCGGCTCGGTCCGAAGCCGTGTTCGCGCAGCAGCGCGGCGACCACGGCGGGCGTGGTGGCGTCCGCGCTGAGCACCAGGAGCCGACGGCCGTCGTGCAGGGCCGCGGCGAGCCGGGCAGCGGGCCGCCCCACCAGGGTGACGACCTCGGTGTCCTCCACGGCCCAGCCGACGCGGGCGCAGGCGTAGGACACGGACGACGGGTGCGGCAGGATGCGCAGCCGGTCGGCGCCGATGACCTCGGTCAGCGCGCGGCCGATGCCGTAGAACATCGGGTCACCGCTGGCCAGGACGGCGATCCCGCGGCCCGCGTGCGCGGCGAGCAGGCCGGGAACGGCGGGCCGCAGCGGCGAGGGCCACGGCACGCGCTGTCCCGTGCACTGCGGCGGGAGCAGGCCCAGTTGGCGCTCGGCGCCGATCAGGACCTGGGCCGAGATGAGCTCCGAGCGTGCCGCGTCGGACAGTCCGCCCCACCCGTCGGCTCCGATGCCCACCACGCTCACGGCAGGCGGGGCGGGGGGTGCGGCGGGTGCGGGGGTCACGGACGGTACCTCGGTGTTCGGGGGCTGACGCACCCGAACTCTACTGTCCGGCCCTGGTGGGACACCCGCCAGGTGGTCACCGCCGTACCCTTATTGCACATTACTTGCAACTAGGAAGAAAGTTCAGGAGGCGGGACGTGGAGTCTCCAGTGGTTCTGGGCATCGAGTCGTCGTGCGACGAGACCGGCGCGGGGCTCGTGCGCGAGGGGGAGCTGCTCGGGCATGCGGTGGCGTCGAGCATGGACGAGCACGCCCGGTTCGGTGGAGTGGTGCCGGAGATCGCCGCGCGGGCGCACCTGCACTCCTTCGCGCCCGTCGTGCGCGAGGCCCTGGACCGGGCCGGACTGCGGATGGGCGACATCGGGGCGGTGGCCGTCACCACGGGGCCCGGTCTCTCGGGCGCGCTCCAGGTGGGTCTGGCCGGGGCGAGGACCCTGGCGTTCTCGCTCGGGGTGCCGCTGTACGGGGTGCACCACCTGGCCGGGCATGTCGCCGCCGACACGCTGGAGCACGGCCCGCTGCCCGATCCCTGCATGGTTCTCATCGTCTCGGGCGGGCACACCTCGCTGCTGCTCGTACGGGATCTGGCGCGGGACCCGATCGTGCACCTGGGCGACACCATCGACGACGCGGCGGGCGAGTGCTTCGACAAGGTGGCCCGGGTGTTCGGTCTCCCGTATCCGGGCGGTCCTGCCATCGACCGCACCGCGCGGCAGGGCGATCCCGCCGCCGTCGCGTTCCCCCGGCCGCTGACCGGGTCGCGGGACGCGCGCTTCGACTTCTCCTTCTCCGGGCTCAAGACGGCCGCCGCACGCTGGGCCGAACAGCACCGGCTGCGCGGCGACGAACTGCCGCTCGCGGACGGGGCGGCCTCGCTGCAGGAGGCCGTGGCCGACGTGCTGACGCGCAAGGCGGTGGCCGCCTGCCGCGAGCACGGTGTGGGGACGCTGGTCGTGGTGGGCGGGGTGGCCGCCAACTCCCGTGTGCGGGCGCTGGCCGAGGAACGCTGCCGGGCCGCCGGGATCGCGCTGCGGGTACCGCCGTTGAAGCTGTGCACCGACAACGGCGCGATGATCGCGGCCGTCGGTGACCTGCTGGTCCGCGCGGGCGCCGCACCCGCCCCGCTGGACGTGTCCATCGACCCGTCCGCGCCCCTGGAGTACGCGGGTCTGCACCCCGTGGCCCCTACCGCCAGGGCCGCTTGACGGCGTCGGAGCGAGCTCCACCGTGCCGGTCCCGCGGAATGTACTTGTCCGGCTTCGCGACACCCCACTACGTTGGCGAGGTGGATCTCTTCTCACGCTCCTGGGCGGCACTGCGCGCGGCCGTGGCCGAACTTCCGGACGACGACTTCGCGCGGCCGTCCGGCTGCACGGGCTGGCTCGTGCAGGACCTGGTGTGCCATCTGGTCGTCGACGCCCAGGACGTCCTGATCACCCTCGTGACCCCCGCCGACACGGAACCGACCCGCGACGCGCTGACCTACTGGGACGTCACCGAGACGGCGCCGACCGGCGAGGACCCGCTCGACGCGCTGACCGTCCGGCTCGCCGCCGCCTACCAGGAGCCCTGGCTGCTCAAGTTCCACCTCGACGACATCGGCTCGGCCGCGGGCCGCGCCGGCGAACTGGCCGATCCTGCCGCCCGGGTGAGCACCCGCGACGAGGTCCTGACCGTGGGCGACTTCCTCATGACGTACGTCATGGAGTGGACCCTGCACCACCTCGACCTGATCGCGCACCTCCCGCAGGTGGCCGGGCCTCCCGCCGAAGGGCTCGCCCGGAGCCGCGAGATGCTGGAGAAGATCGCGGGGGCCGCGTTCCCCGCGTCGTTCTCCGACCGGGACGCGCTCCTGGTGGGCACCGGGCGGCGCGCCCCGACCGAGGCGGAGACGGCCGAGCTGGGCGGCCTTGCCGCGAAACTCCCGTTCGTACTCGGGTGATCGGCCGACCGCGCAGCCCGGTCACCGCCCCCTGACCACCACCTCCGTCAGCGACAGCGGATCGGTCCGCGACTCCAGCTGGACACGCACGTACCGCCCCTTGGTTCCTTCGAGACCGATACGGGTGGGGCGCTGCGCCCGGCCGTCCATGTGTACGGCCACCACTCCCGGCGTCGCGCGCGCTTCCTCGAGGGAGTCACCGGTGAACGGGGTGTCCGAGACGAGCACCCAGTAGTCGGAGAGCCGCTCGGCGCAGCAGTCGGTGCGGTTCCAGACCTCCGCGGACGCGATCTCGTACGACGTCCCCAGATCGACCTGCCACCACGCCTGGTCGGAGGGTTCCGCGGTGTGGGTCGTGGTGTTGTCGCGGGAGTAGTCGCCCGCGGTGTCGCCGTCCACGGCACGGCCGGGAACGCCGTCCCAGGCCGTGCTCGACTGGGTGGCCGCCTTGCCTCGCGCGATGTCGGGCAGCACCACCTCGGCGCGGCTGCTCAGTTCGACGGCGTCTCTGCCGCCGCCGGAGACGGTGGCCGTCAGCGTCCGGGGGCCGGTGGCGCTGTCGGCGGGCACGGCGAGGGGGAACGAAGCGGTGTGGGTACGGCCCGGCGCCAGGCCGGTGAACTTCTCGCCCGCACCGGTGCTCCACCCGTCCGGCGCGCGCAGCGCCAGGGTGCCGTGTGCCGGGCGGCGCCCGAGGTTGGTCACGTGCACCGCCAGGTCCCGCCGCGAGCCCGCTTCGAGCTGGGGCGGCGCCTGGGTCCAGGACACGAGGCTGCCGGTGGGCGCGATCAGCAACGAGTCCAGGTCCAGGCCCAGTTCCTCCCCCGCGTGCTGCGGCTGCGCCAGGGTGACGCTCACCGGGGTCACCTTCTTGCCGGGTACGGAGAAGGGGCCGACGGCACGCCGGGTCAGGTCCGCGCCCTTCACCAGCCGGGAGTGCTTGCCGACCCGCACCCGGTAGAGAGCCTCTGGGCGGGCGGCCTCGCCACGGACCGCCACCGACAGGTTCTCGGTGCGGTCCGCCGTGATGTGGGCGGTGTGCCGCACCGTCGTCCGGTGGGTGCTGGAGTAGCTGCCGTCGTCGGCGTAGCTGTAGCCGTGCTCGATGTCGGCGGCGTCCAGGACTGCGGCCTTGTCCGGGCCGAGGGCGACCGTGCGCTCCGGAATGATCCGCAGCTCGCCGCCGAGGTCGACCTGCACGACGGGCAGCACCTCGTCGCGCGGCCGTTCGGGCAGCGTCACCACGAGGTCGTCCCCGTCCCAGCGCCACTTGAGCCGGTCGGTCGAGCCGTCCTCGCGGACGTCGCGTACGGAGGTCGCCAGGCCCGGCAGCCGCAGTTCACCGGACTTGGGCCACTGGCTCACGTGCAGGAACAGGTCCCGGTCGTTGACCGTGACCTCGCCCCACGGCTGCCCGCCGAAGCGGGTGGCCGACGCACCGAGTACGGCGCCGGGGTGGCGGTCGAGCCAGTCGCCCATGCCGCGCAGGACGTCGGCCTCGAACTCCACCACCGAACCGTCGCCGCGCGGGCCGATGTTGAGCAGGTAGTTGCCGCCCCGGGCGCGTACGCCGGTGAGACCGCCGACCAGGTCCCTGATCTTGCCGGGCAGGTCCTCGCGCTTCTGCCAGCTGCGGTAGCCCCAGGTCTCGTGGTAGATCGACGCGGGTGTCTGCCAGGCGCCGTCCAGGGCCACCGAGGGGATCTCGTTGTCGCCCAGGGTGCGGAAGTCGCCCTGGTTGTTCCACACCCGGCTGTTGATCGCCGCCTTCGGCTGGAGTTCGCGGACGATGCCGGCGAATTTCCGGCTCTGGGCGGCGGTGGGCGACGACATGTCGAACCACACCTCGGCGATGTCCCCGTACCGGGTCATCAGCTCGCGGAGCTGCCCTTCGATCACGGGTTCCATCGACGCGGGGATCGGATTGTTGTTGTTGCCGTCGAAGTCGTGGCCCTGGTGCCAGTCGACGAGCGAGAAGTAGAAGCCGAACTTCAGCCCCTGGCTGCGGCATTCGTCAGCGAGCGCCTTCAGCGGGTCCTTGCCGTACGGCGTCGCGTCGACGACGTCGTATCCGGTGGTGTCGGTGTCGAACATGGAGAAGCCGTCGTGGTGCTTGCTGGTGATGACCACATAGCGCATCCCCGCCTGCTTCGCGAGGGAGCAGATCTCCGCGGGGTCGAACCGGTCGGGCCTGAACCGCTGGGCGACTTCGAGGTACTCCTCCTCGGAGATGTCGGCCCACATCTGGATCTGTTCGCTGTAGCCCTCGGTGACGGGTTTGCCCTTCCAGACGCCTCCCAGCTCGGAGAACAGGCCCCAGTGGATGAACATCCCGAACTGGAGCTCCTGCCAGGCCGCGAGGTCCTTGTCGTCGCTGGGCTCGATCTCGCCGGGTATGCCTTGCGTGCGTGGGCCGCCGGTGGGTTCCGTCTGCGTGGCGACCGCTGCGGGAGGGCTTGCCATGGCTGCTCCGAGGGCGAGCAGGAGCGCGAGCACGACGCCGAGCACCTTGCGCATCACGAATCTCCTCCACAACGGCCCTTGCTGATTCATCCGACGTTAAGAGCAAAAGCAGGGGCTCTACGCGTCACGAGGGGGATCTGAGGGCGGGTACATCGGATGTTAGATGCGCGGGGGCGTGGCGTCACCACCCCCGACAGGCCGACTTCGGACAGATACCGGTTTCTATTCGGCGGCGCTCAACTGGCCTTTCCCTCTTGAGCGTTCAGCACAGGCCGTGCTAGAAACCGCTTACTCTCCCCCGTCACACGGATGGCACACAGCCACGCGAGCCCCATCCCCCCACTCGCAAGGAGCCCCCTCATGCGCAAGCGAACCGGCACCCTCACGGCCGCCGCCTCGTCACTGGTCCTGCTCACCGCGGCACCCGCCGACGCCTCCGTCATCTGGGACGGGGACGCCTCGGCGGGGACCGGCGTGTTCTCCTCGACGCTGTGCGACGCACCCGGCAGCGTCACGGCGCAGGACAACGGCGACGGCCGCGGCCAGGTCTTCAAGTTCAACAAGCCGCTCGGCCTGGAGCGTTGCGAGGCGCACGGGATCAGCGTCGGCGGCTCGCGGTACACCTTCAAGAACGACTCGACGTACTGGATCGGCTGGGACACCTCCACCAACACCGCGGACGCGGGCACGATCTTCCAGTGGAAGTCGTACGGCACCAACGACCAACACCAGCAGAACTACCCGGTGTTGATGAAGGTCGAGGGCGGTGTGCTCAAGCTGTTCCACATCGAGGTCGGCGAGAAGTGGACCCTGAAGTGGTCCACTCCCGTCACCACGAGTACGTACAAGCGCATCGTGCTCGGCATCCACACCTCGTCCGACGCCTCCACCGGGTGGGTGTCGGCCTTCTACAACGGCACCAAGGTCGCCGAGTTCTCCGGCCGCACGTGGGACGACCTGGGCAACGACACGCGCTTCGGTTCCTACGGCTCCGACGTCAAGGACAAGCGGGTCATCAACTGGGTCGACGGGCTCAAGGTCGGCACCACGTACGGAGATGTGGACAACTGACCTGACGTCAGGCCGACGCAGGCCCCAGCCGGCCGCCGGACAGCTCCAGCAGGCTGTCGCGATGGCGCTCGCGCAGCGCCCGGTCGTGGGTGACCATCACGACCGGGCCCGTGAACCGCGCGATCGCCTCCTGGAGTTGCTCGACCAGGGCCAGGCTGAGGTGGTTGGTCGGCTCGTCGAGCAGCAGCAGGTGCGGTCGCCGCGAGAACAGCAGCGCGAGTTCGAGGCGTCGCAACTGGCCCACGGAGAGCCGGTTCACCGGCACGTGGAAGTCCGCGGTCCCGAACAGGCCGAACCGGGTCAGCTCCCTCGCGGCGTCGTCGACGTAGGCCGCGCGGTGAGCGGCGAAGGCGTCCAGAACGCCGCGCCGCTCCCGGGAGAAGTTGCTCTCCTGGGGCAAGTAGCCGATGCGCAGGCCTGGTTCGCGTACGACCGCCCCCGCGTCGGGCGTCCGCAGGCCTGCCAGGGCCGCGAGGAGGGTGGTCTTGCCCGCGCCGTTGGCTCCGGTGATCACATGCAGCGAGCCGGGAGCGAGGTCCAGGTCCACGCCACGCACCACGTCGCCGACGAACAGGGCATCGGCCCGCAGCAGTACCCCGTCGGGCAGCTCCGGGCTCTCCGGGGATTCTGAGCCTTCTGGGCTTTCTGAGCCTTCCGGGCTATCTGGGCTTTCCGGCGGCTGGAAGGTCAGCGGCTCGGGAGGGCGATGCACCTCCTCGTCCAGCAGCCGCCCCAATTGCTGCCGGGCGGCTCGGGTCGCGCGCGCGGCGGCGGCCTGGGCGCCGCCCCCGGCGAAGTTGTAGGACAACTTGTCGCTGTCCCGCATTCCACCGAACGTACGGCCGGTCCTGGTGGCCCTGTCGAGCTTCCGCCGGGTCTCCGCCAGCTCCTGACGCCAGTCGCGGTACTCCTGCCACCAGCGGGCCCGGGCCGCGGCACGCTCGTCCAGGTAGTCGCGGTAGCCGCCGCCGTAGCGCACGGTGGTGCCGCGGGAGCCGTCCAGGTCGACGATGGCGGTGACGGCGGTGTCGAGCAGCAGCCGATCGTGCGAGGCGATGAGGCACGGCCCCTGGTACCGGGCCAGCCACTGGACGAGCCAGTCCACCGCACGGTCGTCGAGGTGGTTGGTCGGCTCGTCGAGCAGCAGCCCGGCAGGTTCGGCGAGGACCAGCTCGGCGAGCGCCAGGCGGGAGCGTTCGCCGCCCGACAGCGTGTCGGTGGGGCGAAGCCGGTCCAGGGCGCCGAGACCGAAGACGTCGAGCACCTCACCGACGCGGGCGTCCAGTTCCCAGCCGCCGCGCCGGGCGAACTCGTCCTGGAGTCGGCCGTACTCGGCGAGCACCGCGCTCAGATCGCCCTCGCCCTCGCCGTTGTCCTCGCCCTCGCCGTCGTCCTCGCCCCGGCCGGATGCGTGAGGCCCGGTGGACATCAACTCCTCCGCCGCGCGCATCCGTTCGGCCATGTCGCCGAACTCCGCGGTCGCCCGCGCGAGCACGGTCTCGATGGTCGCACCGGCCGGGAAGCCGGGCTGCTGCGGCAGGAATCCGACCTGGCCCGCGACCGCCCGTACGACCTGGCCGCGCTGGAGCGGCAGTTCACCGGCGAGGGCGCGCAGCAGCGTCGACTTGCCCCGCCCGTTCTCGCCGATCAGGCCCACCCGCTCGCCACGGGACACCTTCAGCGACACATCGCGCAGGACGAGGCGGTCACCGAGCGCGCAGTGCACGTTCTCGGCGAGGAGGTGCGCGGAGCGGTGATCACCGGACAGGACGTCCTGCGCACCGGCCTGTCCCGCGTTCGTTCCGGACATGGGGAGGAGCTCCTGTCTTACGCCGCCGAGAACTGCTGAAGAGCCGTTGAAGAACCGCTGGAGGGCCAGGTGGTCAGTCGGCCAACGGCGTTCCGCAGCGGGAGCAGTAGCGGGCGTCGCGTTCGGCGGCGAGGCGGCCGCAGTCGGGGCAGACACGCCCGAGCAGACAGACCGGCTCGCCCGCGTCGGAGCCGTCGGCCGCCGCCGGATCCGTGCCGAGGGCGGGGTGCCGACGGTGCGCGGTCGTGTAGACGAGCCCCTGCTGCCCCGCGTCCACGCGGCGGGTGACGCCCGCGGGGAGCCAGGCGAGGGCGCCGGGTGTGAGCTGCCAGGTCTCGTCCGGGGTGCGGAGCTCGCCGGTGCCGGTCAGCACGGTGAACAGGACACCGAACTCCTTCTCCGCGTGCTCGCCGACACCCGCACCCGGGGCCAGCCGCACGACGGCGACGTCCAGATCCCTCGCACGCCGGCCGAGCGACCACAGCACGCTGATCTGCCCTCGCCCGGCAGCCGCGGTCTGTTCCGGTCCGACGAAGACCGGAACGGCGGAGGCGGAGGCGGAAGCGGGGGTGCTCATGCGGACTCCAGTCAGCGGTCGGCGGAGGCGCGAGGATCGGGCCGGTCGGCTGCGGAGCCGACGGGATTCGAACCCGCGGGCGAGGTAGGGCAAGGCCCGCCCTGTTCCCGCAAGTCGACGTAAGAGGGGTTTCCCTCACGCCGATCGCAATAGACCGCTCTGCCACGGCTCCGCAACCTGCGGGACCGCGCGATCCCGCTCCGGTGAGGATAGGGAGTGCGCCCGGTGGGGGGCGAGTTGTTTACCGCCACGAGCCGCTGCGCACGGCGGACGCCGCCTAGCCACCCCGCTACCCCGCTACCCGGCTACCCGGCTACCCGGCTACCCGGCTACCCGGCTACCCGGCTACCCGCATCAGGAGATGCCCCCGGCGGAACCGCTCCCCCTCGCCCGGCTCGCGCAGCATCCGGCCGACTTCGGAGAATCCGGCCTCGCGGGCCAGCCCCGCGAGGTCGTCGATCGGCCACCGGTAGGCGGTCGTCACCTTGTGGTCGAACGGCGTGACCGGCTCCCCCTCCGCCTCGAAGAAGCCGAGCAGGAGGTGGCCGCCGGGCGCGAGTACCCGCCGGAACTCGGCGAAGTACGGAGGCAGGTCCCCCGGAGGTGTGTGGATGACCGAGTACCAGGACACGACCCCGTTCAGCTTGCCGTCGGGCAGGTCGAGGGCGTCCATGGAGCCGACCTCGAACCGCAGGCCAGGGTAGGCCTCCCGGGCGAGATCGATCATCGCCGGCGACAGGTCGACGCCGGACATCTCGAGCCCCAGGTCCCGCAGGTGCGCGGTCGTCTGTCCTGGTCCGCAGCCCAGCTCGGCGACAGGTCCGCCGCCGGAGGCCAGCACCAGCTCGGCGAACGCGGCGAGCACCGCACGGTCCAGCGGAAGCTCGTCGAGCGCGTTGCGGGCCATGTCGGCATAGAGGACGGCGACGGCGTCGTAGGCGTCCGCTGTCGCACCGGGGTGGGAGGAAGTCTCAGTCACAAGTGAGGAATCTAGTCCTTGCCCAGCACGCCGACGGCAGCCCCCTCCCCCTCGAACAGGTCCCCAGCGTTCGCGAAGAATGGGCCGGGGCGGCAGTGCCGCCCCGGCCTGGGGTTCCTCGGGTCAGTCGTCCAACTGCGGCAGCATGGTGGCGATCTCGCTGCCCAGCCGCACGACCAGCACATCCTGATGGAGCTGGAGTTGGGGCGTGCGCCTGGGGCCGGGCCCCGGCCTTCCCAGCTCGACGTGGCTGCGCCAGACCTGCTCACCCGTACGCAGATCCAGGCCGGACAGGTCTCCGTTCGGGCTGAAGAAGTACACGACCCCCTGACCCGTCGACACCACGGGAGACGCGATGCCCTCCATCGTGTCCCTGCCGGGCATCTTGACGCCCACCGGTCCGGTCCACAGGGTCTTGCCCGTGGTCAGGGAGTAGGCCGAGGCCTTGCCCTGCCAGTTGACGGTGATCAAATGATTCCCGACGACATCGGCGTTGGCCACCTTCCCCTCGGGCCGATAGGGGTGCGAGGTCTGCTTCCCGGAACCGTCGACGGTCGTCAGCCGCCGGCCCTTGTCCGCCGCCGCCGTCTCCCCCGTCAGGACCATCCGGTCCCCCGAAGTCCCCATGAGCTGCTGCCTGCCGGGGATGGTCGTGACCTTCTTGGCGTTTCCGGTGGCGGGGTCGAGACGGATGACCTCCGTGTCGCCTGGCTTCTCGGTGTCACGCGCGCACAGGAGATGCGGCACGCCGCTCAGCACCGTCCGTTGGCACGCGATGCCCTTGTCCCACGTGTAGTGCCACTTCTCGTCACCGGTCAGCGGGTCGAGGGCCGACATCGTACGAAGCGACGGGGTGTTCGCGAGCATCGCGCCGTCGATGGGCATGGCCGCCTGGTCGGTGCGGTCGTCCTGCGGCATCCTCTGCTTCCACAGCACGTCACCGTCGTCGGCGTCCACCGCCATCAGATCGGTGCCGCCCGCGTAGTCCCCGTCCGGCAGGTTCTTCGCGGTGTGATTGCGGTAGGCGTAGACCACGCCGTCGCGGACGGCGAACGGGTGGTCGATGCCGTCGCCCTCGCGATTGACCTTGACGGTCCACAACCGCTCGCCGGTGTTGGCGTCGAACTTCGCGGCGTCGTACTTGGACCCGCCGCAGTACAGCGCGGAACCGTCCACCAGGCAGCCCCGCTCGCCCGCACCCGTGGCGTCCTTCTGCCACGGCTTCCAGCCCTGTGGCGAAGCCGCGGGCCGCGCGGGCCGGTCCTGCTCGGTGCCGGTGCCGCCCCCGAAACCGAGCACCGCTCCCACGCTGATCGCGGCAACGGCCATCGCCGCCCCGGCGGCCTGCGAGAAGCGGCGCCTGCCGCGTCGCCGCACCACCTGCTCGACCAGATCCCCCGGCGCCCGCACCCGGTCCAGGTCGACCGCGTGCAGGGTTTCCCGGACCTTCTCCTCCACCCGCTCCGTCGTCATCCCCGCATCTCCTTCGCCGCGTAGCTGAGCGCCTGGACCTGTTCCGCGGGCCTTTCGGGCCCGAGCTCGGGCACCAGGGCCCGGAGCTTGGCGAGCGACCTGTGGGCCGTACTGCGCACCGTGCCGACCGGGCATCTCAGCAGCGCCGCCACCTCGGCCTCCGGCAGATCCTCGAAGTAGCGCAGTACGATCACGGCCCGCTGCCGCTTCGTCAGGCGACGCAGCGCCGCCCACAGCGCGATCCGCAGCTCGGAACCGGCCTCGGCGCCCTCCGTGCCGGACTCGGGCAGCACGGGCACCGTCGTCTCGGCACGGTGCCCGCGCAGCCGCCACCGGTTGACCTGCTGGCGGTACATGATCTGGCGGATGTACGCCTCGGGCTGCTCGATGCGCGCCCAGCGCCCGTAGGCCTTCATCAGCGCAATCTGCAGCAGATCCTCCGCCGCATGCCGGTCCCCTCCGGTGAGCAGCACCGCGAGCCGCAGCAGCGCGGTGGAGCGCATCGCTACGAACTCCCGGAACTCGTCGTGACTTGAGGCCTCCATCGACCCTCCCCTTCTTGGCAACCATCACGACGCGACGGGCCACCCGCCGCTATCCATCGGCGGGGGAGAATCTGTGATCGGATTCAGCCGTTGCGTCGGGGCAGCCGTACGACCTGGACGAAGAAGTCGTCGATCTGGCGTACCGCGGCGATGAACTGGTCCAGGTCGACCGGCTTGGTCACGTAGGCGTTGGCGTGCAGTTTGTAGCTGCGCAGGATGTCCTCCTCGGCCGCCGACGTGGTGAGCACGACCACCGGGATGTCCTTCAGGTCCGCGTCCGACTTGATCCTCTCCAGGACCTGGCGCCCGTCGTACTTGGGGAGGTTGAGGTCGAGCAGGATGAGATCGGGGCGCGGCACGCCCACGTACTCACCGCGCTGATAGAGGAAGTCGAGCGCCTGCTCGCCGTCCCGGGCCACGTGCAGCTTGTTGCGGATCTTGTTGTCCTGGAACGCCTCGCGCGTCATCAGTTCGTCGCCCGGGTCGTCCTCCACGAGGAGCACGTCGATCGGGGTGGCGGGAGGGGTGGTCATCTCAGGGCCTTTTCCTCGGTGCGGGCTTCGGTGGTGACATCCGCTTCAGTGGTCACGTCCGCTTCGGTGGTGACATCCGCTTCGGTTTCGGACGGCAGGGTGAAGCAGATGCGCGTTCCCCCTGTGTGGCCGCTGTCGATCCAGATGTGGCCGCCGTGATACTCGACGATCTTCTTGCAGAGGGCCAGGCCGATGCCGGTGCCCCCGTAGGCATCGCGGCCGTGCAGGCGTTGAAAGATCACGAAGACCTTCTCCGCGAACTCCTCGGGGATGCCGATGCCGTTGTCGGCGACCCCGAAGTTCCAGGCGCCGGAGCTCGCGTCCTGATCGCAGGTGATCTGGATCCGCGGGGTGCGCTCGGGGTGGTGGAACTTGACGGCGTTGCCGACGAGGTTCTGCCAGAGCATCGTGAGGAGCGTCGGGTCGCCGACGGTCTCGGGCAGCTTCTGGGGGCGTTCGACGAGCGCGCCGGTGTCCCTGACGGAGGTTTCCAGGTTGGCCAGCGCCTTGGTGAGGGCCTGGTCGAGGTCGACGGGCACCCGGGCGTCGTTCAGGCGCCCCACGCGGGAGAAGGTGAGCAGGTCGTTGATGAGGACCTGCATGCGCTTGGCGCCGTCGACCGCGAAGTCGATGTACTGCTTGGCCCGGTCGTCGAGGGCGTCTCCGTACCGCTTCTCGAGCAGTTGGCAGAAGGAGGCGACCTTGCGCAGGGGCTCCTGCAGATCGTGGGACGCGACGTAGGCGAACTGTTCCAGCTCGGCGTTGGAGCGCCGCAGTTCCACGGCCTGGGCGTCCAGTTCGGCCGCCTGCTGGGTCAGCGCGTCCCGCTGGCGGCGTGAGGCCCCCAGCTCCTCCAGCATCTGCTGCCGCATGCCCTCCACGTCCCTTGCCACCGCCCTGAGGTCCGCGGGACCGTGGACCGTGATGACGTGGTCGAAATCGCCGCGCGCCACCTGCCGCGACGAGGCACGCAACGCCTCCAAGGGGCGGGCCACCAGCACCCGAACCAGGAATGCCAGGGCGATCCCGGCCAGCAGGAAGACCGCCACCATGGCGCCGAGGATCACGGTGCGCACCGCGCGGGTGCGGTCCAGCTCGTCCTTGCCGTCGATGACGGCCCGGCCCAGATCGTCGTTCTGCGCGCCCCACACCGTGCGGACCTGGTCGAAGACCTGCTTGCCGCGCTCGGCGTTCTTCGCCGCGAGTGCGCGGGGTTCACCGGGCGTCACGTCGGACACCAGGGGGTCGGCGTAGTCGCGCCGCCAGTCCGCCGCCTCCCGCTGGACCGCCTTGAGGTCCGCCATCAGTGTGGGCCGGTCCCCGATGAGGTCGTGCAGTCGGGCGGCGGCGCGGGCCTCGTCCCGCTTTCCCTGGACATAGGGGTCCAGGAACTGGCGGTCGGCGGTGATGGCGTAGCCCCGGACGCCGGTCTCCTGGTTCACCAGAGCGGCCTGGAGTCGGTACGCCTGTGTCCGGGCCGGCTGAATGCGGTCGGTGAGCTCGTCGGTCACGTCCGCGGTCTGCCCCAGCAGCCGGGCACCGACCACGGTGCCGACCACCACCAGGAGCACCATCAGGGCCAGCACCAGCTGGAACCATCCCCGCACCGTCAGCCGACGGCCGATCCATGCCCTGCTCTTCGTCTCAACCACGGCGTTGTTCTCCGATACCGCTCTTGTAGCGCCCCTCGATCACCGCTCGCGTCGGCCCTTCGCCGTCCCCGTGCCAGTGCAGGTGCACCACGGCCACGTCGTCGGCCAGGCCGCCCTGCGCCTCGGCGAGGTCCTCGGCACGCTGGATCAGCGTGTCGACGAATGCCTCCGGTGCCAGACCGGCCAGCTCGCGTGCGAGGCGCAGCAGTCCGTCCTCGCCGAGCCGCTCGCGGCCGTTGCCGACATGCCCTTCGAAGAGGCCGTCGGTGAACAGCACCAGCGCCGAGCGTGCGGGAAGGGGCACTTCCTCGACCGGCCAGCGCGGCACGCCGCGCGCGACGCCCAGGGCAGGTCCGCCGGCCACCTCCACCCACTCGACGCCGCCGTCCGCCGTGCGCAGCAGCATCCCGGGGTGGCCCGCCCGCGTCAGGCGCACGTGTTGTGCCCCCGCCGGAACGGAGAGGCTCGTCAGGGTGGCGAAGACATACGGCTTGACCCGCTCCGCCAGCATGATCTCCTCGAGCCTGCCCACCTGCTCGGGGCCGGTGACGCCGCTGAGCACCAGCGTGCGCCAGGCGATGCGCAGTGCCACGCCGAGGGCCGCCTCGTCGGGGCCGTGGCCGGAGACGTCGCCTATGAGCGCGTGGACGGTGCCGTCCGCGCTCTGGACGATGTCGTAGAAGTCGCCGCCCAGCAGGGCCTGGGCGCGGCCGGGCCGGTAGCGGGCCACGACGTCCACGCCCGCGCTGTTCAGGAGCGGCCTCGGCAGCAGCCCCCGCTCCAGGCGGGCGTTCTCCTGTGCCTGCATCTGGCTGGCCCGCAGGGCGACGGCCGCCCGCTCGGCCTGCTTGCGCTGGATCGCGTAGCGCACGGCCCGGCCGAAGAGCTCCGGTTCCACCCGGCCCTTGACCAGGTAGTCCTGGGCCCCCGCGGCCACGGCGGCCAGGCCGGTCTCCTCCTCGGCGAGGCCCGTGAGCACGACGACCGCGACCCGCTCGGCATGGGCCCGGACCATGGAGACGGCTTCCAGCCCTTGGGCATCGGGCAGATGCAGGTCCAGCAGTACACAGTCCGGCACTTCCATGGCGAGCGCTTCTCGGGCCTCGGCCATGGAGCGCACCCACCGCAGCCGCATCTTCAAGGCGCTGTCGGCGACGAGTTCCTCGACCAGAAGCGCGTCGCCGGGGTCGTCCTCGATCAGCAGCACCAACGGCGGCGACAACTGCCGGGTCCCGGCAGTGTCGTTCTCGACGGCCGATCGCACGCCGGAAGTCCCTGGCTGTGACGCCACCGCTCCGCTCCCGCCTTCCTCACCCGGTAAATCCGCCTGGCCGCGTGGCCGTTGTCGACGGCACCACCGCGGCGGACCCGCGCGCAGTGACCGTCGAATGGTCTCCGGATCTTCGCACAACGCACACAGCGCTCGGTAGCGAACCGTTCAGGCGCTACTGCCCCACCCTGCCGTCGATACATTCCCGCAACAGGTCGGCCTGCCCGCAGTGCCGGGCGTACTCCTCGATCCTGTGCACCATCAGCTCCCGGACCGCGAAGCCGTCCTTGCCCAACCGCTCCCCCAGGTCCGGATGCTCGGCCAGCTCGGCGTCCATCGCGGCCTGCTCGCGCGCCAGGTCGGCGTACGCGGCATCGACCTGGGACTGCTCGCCCACCGCACCGTGGAAGTCCGCGTCGCGCTCGCCGTACAGCTTCGGCAGCGGGTCGCCCTCCCTGATCCAGTTGCGCCAGTCCCGTTCCACCTCGGCGAGGTGCCGCAACAGGCCGAGCAGCGACATCGTCGACGGCGGAACCGACCGCAGGGCCAGCTGCTCCGCGTCCAGGCCGTCACATTTCATCCGCAGGGTGATGCGGTAACTCGACAGGAAGTCCTGGAGGGTCGCCAGTTCGCCGTCGGGGCTCACTCCGTCGCTGTTGCGGGGGTCGTCGTCCGGGTCGGCCCACATGTCGGGGTAGGTGGTCGCCTTGGTCCATCGTTCGGGTTGGTCGCTCATGCGGGCCATGGTTGACCGTGCGGACCCGGTGCGCCACCGACTTTCGCCGTCCGGCTCGACGCCGGTCCTTCAGCGCCAGTCCGGAGCCCCCGAAACGGGTGACAGGAGGCTCTCGATCTTCGTCTGGACGTCCCGCATGACGGACACGACGCGGCTCTGGTGTGCGTCGGTGAGCCGGGCCACGGGCACCGAGCAGCTGATGGCGTCGACGGCCGGAGCGTCGTACCGCAGGGCGAAGCCGAAGCCCGCGATGCCGCTCACCGTCTCCTCGCGGTCGATGGCGTAGCCGCGCTCACGCACCCGCTCCAGGTCGGCGAGGAGCGCGGCGCGGTCGACGTGCGTGCTCTGCGTGAAAGCGGTCAACGGTTCGTCGGCGAGCGGGAGTTCGCTCTCCGGGCGCTCGGCGAGCAGTGCCTTTCCGAGGGCTCCGGCGTGCGCGGGGACGCGGCGGCCGACCCGGCTGATGGTGCGCAGGTACTCGTGGGACTCCCGGGTCGCGAGGTACACGACGTTCGGTCCGTCGAGCCGCGCCAGGTGGATCGTCTCACCGAGAGCGTCCGAGGCCTCGTCCAGGTACGGGCGGATGGCGTGCACCCGCGCGTCGCCGTCGAGGTAACTCGTGCCGGTGAGCAGCGTGCGGATCCCGATGCCGTAGAGGGATCCGGTGGTGTCCGTGCGCACCCAGCCGCAGTCGATCAGCGTCCGCAGCAGTTGGTACATGCTGCTGCGGGGCACGTCCAGCTCTTCGGCGAGCTCGTCCAGGCGGGCCGGCCGGTCGGCGCGTTCGGCGAGCAGTTCAAGGAGCGCGACGGTCCGCAGCGCCGACTTCACCCCTCGGACTCCCGGCCCGGCGGCCTCGGGTTCCGTTCCGCTCTGCGCCATGCGCCCATCGTAGATCCGCCGCGCACACCCATTGACCCCCGTGGTTCATGACTCTAGCCTCCATTCTCATACGTGGACGCCATCTGCATATAGAGATGAGATTCATGAACAAGCTCAGTACGACGAGGCACGAAGAACCCCAGGACGTCGCCCAGCGGCTGCGGGAGGGCATGGCGCGCGGTGTGCTGTCCTTCCCCCTCACCAGCATGGACAGCGAGGGCGGCCTAGATCTGGAGTCCTACCGCTCCTATCTGACGGCCCAGTTGGCGACGGAGCCGGGCGCGGTGTTCCCCGCGTGCGGCACCGGGGAGTTCTTCTCGCTCGACGAGGAGGAGTACCGCGCGGTCATCAGGGTCACGGTCGAGGTCGCCGACGGCCGGCTGCCGGTGGTGGCGGGCACCGGATACGGGTGGGCCCAGTCGCTGCGGTTCGCCCGGATCGCCCAGGAGGAGGGCGCGGACGCCCTGTTGGTGATGCCCCACTACCTGGTCGAGGCATCGCAGGACGGCCTGGTGGAACAGTTGCGCCGCCTCTCCGCCGGCACCCGGCTCCCCCTCATCGCCTACCAGCGCGGCCAGGTCACCTTCGACGCCGACGCCCTGCGCCGGATCGCCGCGATCCCCTCCGTCATCGGCCTCAAGGACGGGCACAGCGACCTCGACCGGCTGCAGCGCCTCACCCTGGCCGCCCCTGAAGGCTTCCTCTTCTTCAACGGCGCCTCCACCGCGGAGATCCAGGCCCGTGCGTACGCCACCGTCGGCGTCCCCGCCTACTCCTCCGCCGTCCACGCCTTCGCGCCCGAGATCGCCGACGCCTTCTTCACCGCGCTGCGGGAGCGGGACGACGCCGCCGTGGACCGTCTCCTTCGGGAGTTCTACGTCCCGCTGGTCGAACTGCGCGACCGGGCGCCGGGGTACGCCGTCTCGCTGGTCAAGGCCGCCGCCCGGCTGCGCGGTCTGCCGGTCGGACCGGTGCGCGCGCCCCTCACCGACCCCGGCCCGCAGGACGTCGCCGATCTGGAGAAGGTCCTCGACGCCGGTCTTGATCTGGTCCGGGCCATGCGGCGCGAGGCCTGAACACACCCGCATACACAGTTCAAAGGGGAACTGAAATGCCGCTCGTCGTAGTCGGGATCAGCGTCTTGGTCCTGCTGTTCCTCATGACCCGGCTGAAGCTGAACGGATTCGCCGCCCTGCTGTTCGTGGCGGTCGCCGTCGCGCTGGTGCAGGGGATTCCGGTGGCCACCATCCCCGACGTCCTCTCGGAGGGCATCGGCGGCCAGATCGGCGACACGATGCTCGTCATCGGGCTCGGCGCCATGGTCGGCCGCGTCATGGGGGACTCCGGTGCCGCACAGCGCATCGCCAACAAGATGCTGGACGCCTTCGGACCGCGGTGGGTCCAAGTGGCCATGGTGGTCACGTCCATGCTCATCGGCGTCACCATGTTCTACGAAGTCGCCTTCATCATCATCGTGCCGATCGCCTTCACCCTCGTACGCGTCACCGGGGCGAAGCTGCTGTGGATCGGCCTTCCGATGTCCATCACCCTCTCCACGATGCACAGCTTCCTGCCGCCGCACCCCGGCCCCACCGCCGTGGCCGCGACGTTCCACGCCTCGGTCGGACTGACCCTGGTCTACGGCCTGTTCATCGCGATACCCGCCGGTGCGCTGATCGCGCTGGCGTGGCCGCGGCTTCCGTTCATCAGGGCGATGAATCCCTCCATCCCCAAGGGCCTGGTCAGCGAGCGCGAGTTCACCGACGAGGAGATGCCCGGCATGGGCTGGGCCCTGACCGTGGCGCTCTTCCCCGTCGTACTGATCGCCGGTGCGTCGGTGACCGAGATGGCCACCTCGGGCGAGACCCCGCTCCTGCACTTCGTCGCCTTCATCGGCTCGGCACCGATCGCGCTCCTGCTGACCCTCCTCCTGGCCATCTGGGCGTTCGGGCCGCGCATCGGCCGCAGCCTGGCCGACGTCAGCGCTTCCTGTACGTCGGCGGCGCAGGCCATGGCCATGATCCTGCTGGTGATCGGAGCGGGCGGCGCCTTCAAGAACGTCCTCGTCGAAGGCGGCATCGCCGACCACATCAAGGACACCACCGACAGCTGGCCCGTCTCCCCGCTCATCCTCGCGTGGCTCATCGCGGTGATCCTGCGCATCGCCCTCGGCTCCGCCACGGTCGCCGTCGTCACCGCCTCCGGCGTGGTGCTGCCACTGCTGGCGAACAGCGGCGTCCACCCCGAGATCCTGGTGCTCGCCGTCTCCTGCGGGTCGATCGCCTTCTCGCACGTCAACGACCCCGGATTCTGGCTGTTCAAGGAGTACTTCAACCTCTCGGTCATCGAGGCGATCAAGGTCCGCACCACGTATACGACGGTGCTCGCGATCCTCGGCCTCGGCGGCGTGCTCACGGTGGAGTGGGCCCTGGACGTCCTCAGCCTCTGACCGCCCGGCCGACCACCACTCCGCTCCCCCTCTCCCCTCTCTCCCCTCTCTCACCCGAGGAACCTTTGATCATGAACAGGCAGCCGACCGTCACCGCGTTCAGCGTCTACCCGGTCGCCGGCCGGGACTGCATGGAGCTGAACCTCTCCGGCGCGCACGGCCCCTACTTCACCCGCAACATCGTGGTCCTGCGGGACTCCGACGGCCGCACGGGCCTGGGCGAAGTACCGGGCGGCGAGAAGATCACCCAGACCCTGCGCGACGCCGAGTCCCTCGTCGTCGGCGCCCGCGTCGGTGACTACAAGCGTGTCCTGCGCGAGATCGGCGAGCGTTTCGCCGACCGAGACTCCGGCGGACGCGGAGCCCAGACCTTCGATCTGCGCACCGCCGTCCACGCCGTCACCGCCGTCGAGTCCGCGCTGCTCGACCTCCTGGGCCAGCACCTCGACGTTCCCGTCGCGGCGCTGCTGGGCGACGGCCAGCAGCGCGACTCCGTCCGCGTCCTCGGCTACCTCTTCTACGTCGGCGACCCCGACCGCACCGACCTGGAGTACGTCCGCGAGCCCGAATCACCCGTCGACTGGCACCGCATACGGCACGAGCAGGCCCTGACCCCCGACTCGATCGTCCGGCAGGCCGAAGCCGCCTACGACCGCTACGGATTCAGGGACTTCAAGCTCAAGGGCGGTGTCCTGGCGGGCGCCGAGGAGGTCGCCGCCGTACGCGCGCTCAAGGACCGCTTCCCCCAGGCCCGCATCACCCTCGACCCCAACGGTGCCTGGTCCCTGCGCGAGGCGATCGAGCTGTGCGCGCCCCTGACCGACACGCTCGCCTACGCCGAGGATCCCTGCGGCGCCGAGGACGGCTACTCAGGCCGCGAAGTCCTTGCCGAGTTCCGCCGCGCCACGGGCCTTGCGACCGCCACCAACATGGTCGCCACCGACTGGCGGCAGATGACGCACGCCTTGGCCCTCCAGTCGGTCTCCATCCCCTTGGCCGACCCGCACTTCTGGACCATGCAGGGCTCCGTACGCGTGGCGCAGCTGTGCAACGCGATGGGCCTGACCTGGGGATGCCACTCCAACAACCACTTCGACATCTCCCTTGCCATGGTCACCCACTGCGGAGCCGCGGCCCCCGGGGAGTACAACGCCCTGGACACCCACTGGATCTGGCAGGAGGGCCTGGAGCGCCTCACCACCGCCCCGCCCCGCATCGTCGGCGGCGAGATCGCCGTACCCGACGCTCCCGGCCTGGGCATCGAGCTCGACATGGACCGCCTCCTGGCGGCCCACGACCTCTACCTGCACAAGGCCCTGGGCGCCCGCGACGACGCCATGGGCATGCGCTACCTCATCCCCGACTGGCAGTTCGACAACAAGCGGCCCTGCCTGGTGCGTTGAGGGCGAGGCACTTCGCGGCTTGTGCCTCAACGGAGAGCGAGGACGGTGGCGTCGCCGTAGTAGACGGAGCGTTCCCTGGCTCCGTCGCCGAGACCGGAGACGCCGAAGGTCATCTGGAGCCGTTCGGTGTTCCCGAGGCCCTCCCGCGAGGCGGCGAACCGGAGTCTGACCTTCTTCGTGCTGCCGGCAGGCACGGCTCCGACGGGGACGATCAGCGAGTCACCCTGGTCGGCCTCCTTGCGGGGCACGTCCGTCCAGGCCTTGCCGTCGTACCACTGAGCACGCACGTGCGACGTCGTGCTCTCGCCGCCGAAGGCACACTGCTCGAAAGGATCGTCGCTCTCCTCGCACGCGGTGAACTCGGGCTGGGCCCGGACCTTCGGGTAGGGGCTCCGCGACTGGTTGGTGACCTCGGCTTCAATCGAAGTCCAGCGGCCGTCCCTGCGCAGCACGGCGCGGCCTTGCGAAAGCACTGTGCTGGTGAGCGCCTCCAACTCGACGCCCAGGTAGCCGCGTCCGAGGAGGCGGCCGTGATCCTTGAACACCAGCTCGACGGGCAGCCGGTCACCCTCGGTCCGCGGGCCGAACGGCGGGTTGATCCTGAACCGCGTCCGGCTCGGCCCGGAATGCAGCGGGAGGCGGAACGAGCCGCTCGTCACCAGGTTCTTCTTGCCGCCGATCCGGCCTGGTCGAGGCGTGGAGAGCGTCAGCTTCTTCCAGTGGTCGTCCTCTTGCCGGTCGTCCCCGTACGCGGCCGTGGGCACCTGGCCCCTGTGATTCCCAAGACCGATGCGCAGCTCGACGGTCGCGTCAGGGCGGGCCCGCCGTTGGTTGGTGAAGTCGACCTCGAGGATGTTCGGCTTGTTCTTCCACCAGGAGTCGACACGGTTCACGTCGACGCTGACCGGCGCACGGGAGGTCCGATCCTCGGGTGACGACGACGGCGCCTCACTGCTGCACCCCGCTGTGATGACCAGAGCCACGACGCATCCCAGCACGCGCGGACGCCTCACCGGGTCCTCCTCATCAGTTGCCGCCTCCATGAATGATTATGGATGGTCAAGGACTCCTCAGGTCTTTTTCGACGAGCACCGCGACTCCGTCGAGGAACCGCTCGAGCCCGAACTCGAAGAGCGTGCCGAGTTCGAGGCCGAAGTCGTCGTCGCCGAAGAGGGTCGACAGGACCGGATAGGCCCCGCTGGTCTGGATCTCGTCCATGCGGGGCTCGTGGGACGCCATCCACTCCTCGGGGGTCATGCCGGTGTCCTGCCGCGCCTGAGTCTCCAACTCCATGGCCATCGCGACGCCTTGGGCATAGCCCAGGAGCGAGAGGTGGACGTGGATCATCTGGTACGGGGTGAGGCCCACTCCCCTCACGGCGGACAGGACCCGCTCCGTGTACCGCATCGCATGGGGCGAGGCCATCGGGCGGGTGAGGGCGGCCATGGCCCGCCCCAGCCAGGGGTGACGCTCGTAGAGGCCCCACAACCACCAGGCTTCCCGGGCCAGTTGCGCACGCCAGCCATGTGGTCCGGGGCTCGGCGGTTCCTCGCTGAACACCGCCTCCGACATCAGCCGTACGAGTTCGCCCTTGCTCGGGACGTGCCGGTACAGGGCCATGGTGGAGGTGCCGAACTCGGCCGCGACACGCCGCATGGACAGCGCCGCGAGCCCTTCCGCGTCGGCGAACGCGATCGCGGCGCGGATGATGCGCTCGCGGTTCAGGAGCTGGCCGGGAGCCCCGCGGCTCTCCCGCTCCGGCTGCGCGACCACCGTGCCGACACCGGGCACGGCCCGCACCAGACCCTCCTGTTTCAGCGCGGCGAGCGCCTTCGTCGCGGTCGCCATCGCGACGCCCCACTCCTCGGTGATGCGCCGGGTGGAGGGGACACGGTCGCCGGGCGCGAGATCGCCCGAGTCGATCCGGAGGCGGATGTCCCGCGCGATACGGAGATAGGGCGGTTCGGCGGTCATGGCTTCACTGTACTAGTGCACTTGATGCGTCACCTCCCAGGTCAGCAGCGGTAATTAGGGCAGTGCACTAGGTCGTTGTTTGCGATGTACGCATGCAGCCGCTTCCGTACCGGGCATGGAGAACACACCCGGCCCCCGCGCGGGCCGCAAGGAATGGTCCGCCCTCTGCGTCCTGATGCTCCCCCTGCTCCTCGTCTCGATGGACGTCTCGGTCCTCTACTTCGCGATTCCCTACATCAGCCAGGACCTGGAGCCCAGCGCCACCCAGCAGTTGTGGATCCTCGACATGTACGGCTTCGTCCTCGCCGGCCTGCTCATCACCATGGGCGCCATCGGCGACCGGATCGGACGGCGTGCGCTGGTGCTCGGGGGCGCCGCGGTCTTCGGTATGGCCTCGGTCGCAGCGGCGTACGCGCACTCGGCCGAACTGCTCATCGCCATACGGGCGTTGCTGGGGCTCGGCGGCGCCGCCCTGATGCCGTCTACGCTCGCCCTGATCCGCAATCTCTTCCGCGACGAGCAGCAGCGCGCCAAGGCGGTGACGGTGTGGACGGCCGTCATGACCGCCGGGATCTCCCTCGGCCCGGTGGTCAGCGGTCTGCTCCTGGAACACTTCTGGTGGGGTTCGGTCTTCCTGATCAATCTGCCCGCGATGGTGCTTCTGCTCGCCCTCGTCCCCTTCCTCGTACCGGAGTTCAAGTCGCCGCAGCAGGGCCGCTTCGACCTGCCGAGCGCGGCGCTCTCCCTCGCGGCCCTGCTCCCAGTCATCTACGGCATCAAGGAACTGGCCCAGCACGGCTACGAGCCGCGGCCCGCCCTCGCCGTCGCCTCGGGACTCGCGCTCGGCCTCGTCTTCGTGCACCGCCAGAAGCGTCTGGCGCACCCGGTGATCGACCTGGTCCTGCTGGGGCGGCGCGCCTTCGGCGGTCCGGTGGTCGCCAATCTCCTCGCCATGTTCGCCACGGTCGGCATGGCCGTCTTCCTCACGCAGTACCTGCAGTCCGTCCGCGGCATGAGCCCGTTCGAGGCCGCCCTGTGGAGCCTGGTGCCGGCCGCAGGTCTGGCCGTCATGGCCCCGGTCGCGGCCGTGCTCGCCCAACGCGTCGACCGCGCTTATGTCATGGGCGGCGGCTTCCTCGTCTCCGCCTGCGGCTTCCTCTGGCTGACCCAGGTGCACGCCGACACGGCGCTCTGGGTCACGCTGACCGGCGCCTCGGTCTATGCGGGCGGCCTCATCGCCGCCATGACCCTCGCCAATGAACTGGCCATCGGCGCCGCCCCGCCGGAACGCGCGGGCTCGGCCGCGGCCGTCCTGGAGTCGGGCCAGGAGTTGGGCGGAGCCCTGGGTATGGCGATCCTCGGCTCCATCGGCGCCGCGGTCTACGGCCGCGACATGGCCGACGCTCTTCCGACCGGCGTTCCGCACGCCGACGCGGTTCGCGAAACCCTGGGCGGTGCGACCACGGTGGCCGCGGACCTCCCCTCCGGCACTGCGGAGTCCGTCCTGTCCGCCGCGCGCGATGCCTTCACGCATGGGATGGGCTTCGCCGCGATCGGCGCTGCGGTCGTGATGGCCGCGGCGGGGCTCTTCTGCCTCGTCCTGCTGCGCGGTGCGGGCAGGACCGAGCACCCTGCCGGATCGAACGTCGAGGCACACATCGAAGCCGTACCAAGCCGCTGACCTGCCTATTCACCATCACACCCACACTGTGGCGCCACTGGCGACATTCATGACGCCATAAATGGCTCCACATGGCGCCACACGTGTGCCATGATGGCACCAAGGGGAGCGGCCCTCGGCTTCACAGGCTGAGGGGCGCGCATGTCGCGGAGTTGAGTCGGCAAAGGGGTCGGGGCATGGAGACAGCACGGAGTCAGCAGCAATCGGCGCCCGGCGCGTTCACCGCCTTCGCCCGCTTCGTGCTCTGCGGCGGCGGGGTGGGGGTCGCCTCCAGCTTCGCCGTGGCGGCCGTCGCCTCCTGGATTCCCTGGGTGCTGGCCAACGCCCTGATCACCGTGGTCTCCACGCTCCTGTCCACCGAACTGCACGCCCGCTTCACCTTCGGCGCGGGTGGGCGCGCGACCTGGCGCCAGCACGCGCAGTCGGCCGGGTCCGCCGCGGCCGCGTACGCGGTGACCTGCGTGGCGATGCTCGTTCTCCAGCAGCTGGTGGCGGCGCCCGGTGCGGTGCTCGAACAGGTCGTCTACCTGTCCGCCTCCGCACTCGCCGGTGTCGCGCGGTTCGCGGTGCTGCGCCTCGTCGTCTTCGCCCGCAGCCGCTCGCAGGCCGCGGCCGGGGCCCGCACCGCCCCTCCCGTGGACGCGGCCATGGCCCGCACCTCGGCCACGGCCGCCCCCGCGGAGCTGTGCCGCGCGGCCTGACCGTACGGGGAGGAAGTTCCGCCGCCCCTGTATCGATCCTGGTCAGCGCAGTGCTTACCGGACCTGGCCGCAGGCCGCGCGAGGGGGCTTCGTAGGATCTCGGGTGAGTACGCGGACGCCCCGACCCCGGGCCGCCGATGCTGCCCGCGCCCCCTGCCGACCGCACGGGCGGCCGCGGCGACTCCTGCCCTCTGTCATCCCGCCGTCCGGGTCCCCGGCCGGCTGAAGTCCGGAACGTCCTTCTCTTGAGCACCGACGAAATCATCGAGGCACCGCCCACGCCTGCCCTGCCTCACCCCCGCATACGTACACGTCCACGCGTCCTGCCCCGCCTCGCGGGCCGCGCCCCCGCCCCACCGCCCGCGGGCACCACGCTGCACAACATCAGTGCCGTCACCGCTGTTCTGCTGGCGCTCGTCGCCGTCGGCTCCGTCGTCCACGAGCCGGTCCTGATACCCCCGCTCGCGGCGTCCGCCGCCATCGTGCACAGCGTCCCCAGGCTGCCGCTGGCCCAGCCGCGCAGCGTGATCGCGGGCCATCTGCTGTGCGCGGGCATCGGTTACGCGGTCCTCGCCGCGCTGGGCAGCGCACCCTGGGCCGCGGCGCTGGCCGCGGGCATCGGCCTCGCCGTGATGACCGTGGCGCGCACGCCGCACTCGCCGGCCTGCGCCACCGCCGTCGTCATCGTCCTGCACCATCCCCGGCCCGCCACCTTCCTGCCCCTGCTCGCCGGATCGGTCGTCGTGGTCGTCCTGGCGGGCTGGGCGGCCTCGTGCGCCCGCCCCAGCGCGCCGCGCTATCCCGCGTACTGGTGGTGATCAGTTGTACGTCCCCGCGTGGGCATGGTGATGTTCTTGACGTGTGGAACCCGCGCACGCGGAGAGCAGAAGGCTGACGGCTGAAGTACGAGAAGGGATGCGCGATGGCAGCGGCTAGGACAGTGACGTTCCCCTCCGGAGTGAGCGTGCCCGCCCTGGGCCAGGGCACCTGGCACATGGGCGACGATCCTTCGCGCCGTTCCGAGGAGCTGGCCTCCCTGCGCAGGGGCCTGGACCTGGGCATGACGCTGATCGACACGGCGGAGATGTACGGGAGCGGCGCCTCGGAAAAGCTGGTCGGCGAGGCGATCCGCGGGCACCGTGACGGCGTGTTCCTGGTGAGCAAGGTGCTGCCGTCGAACGCCGACGCCCGCGGCACCGTCGAGGCCTGCCACGCGAGCCTGCGCCGGCTCGCCACCGACCGGATCGACCTGTACCTGCTGCACTGGCGGGGCGGTGTGCCGCTCTCGGAGACCGTCGAGGCTCTCGAAGGCCTGGTGAGCAGCGGCAGCATCGGCGCCTGGGGCGTGAGCAATCTCGATGTCGACGACCTAGCGGAACTCCCCCGAGGCGCCCGCCCGCAGACGGACCAGGTGCTCTACAACCTCACCCGCCGCGGCCCCGAGTACGACCTGTTCCCCTGGTGCCGCGAGCGGTCGGTACCCGTCATGGCCTACTCCCCGCTGGAGCAGGGGCGGCTGCTCGGCCATCAGGCCCTGGAGTCGGTGGCGGCGGCGCACGGGAGCACACCGCTCCAGGTGGCGCTGGCCTGGGTGCTGCGCCACGACGACGTCATCGCCATTCCGAAGGCCTCCACCGCCGCGCACGTGGAGGAGAACCACGCCGCCCTCGAACTCAGCCTCACCGACGAGGACCTCAAGGCGCTGGACGCCGCGTTCCCCGCGCCGACGGGCAAGGAGCCCCTGGAGATCCTCTGAGGGACCCGGCCGAGGAACGCGACCGGCCGTCGGAAGTGTGGCTTCCGCTTGTCAGGGCACCCTTCACGTCGCTGCGCATGCTTCCCCGAGCATGTCGCTCTAGGGTGAATCCCGGGGCCCGCACCGCCCGGAGCCACCGGCTTCGAGCCCTACAGGAGGCGCTTCATGCCCCTCGCCGCAAGCGGAACCTCGTCGCTGATGCTGATCATCGGCGTGGTGATCGTCGTCGTACTGCTCGGCCTGTTCTATTTCGGACGGCGACAGGTCACCCGACGCCCCAACCCACCACAGGAGCCCCAGCCGCGCGCCGACTCCTGGGAGGAGCCCCACGACGGGCCTCCCGAGTCGCGCTAGGCGTTCCGAGGAGGAACGGCATGCCCATCGCCACGGTCGATCCCGCCACCGGCGAGACGCTCGAAACCTTCGAGCCGCTCGATGACGCGAAGGTCGAGAGCCGTCTGACGGCCGCCCACGCCGCGTTCGGCCAGTACCGCACGAGCGAGTTCAGCGAGCGTGCCCGGCTGATGAACCGGGCCGCCGAGCTCCTCGAACAGGACAACGCGTTCATCGCCCGGACCATGACCACCGAGATGGGCAAGCCCGTCAAGGCGGCGAGGGCCGAGGCGGCCAAGTGCGTCAAGGCCATGCGCTGGTATGCCGAGCGGGCCGAGGAGCTGCTCGCCGACGAGCATCCCGCGCAGGCCGACGTGGCGGATTCGGGCGCGACCCGGGCGATCGTCCGCTACCGCCCGCTGGGCGTCGTGCTGGCCGTGATGCCGTGGAACTTCCCGCTCTGGCAGGTCGTGCGGTTCGCGGCCCCCGCGCTGATGGCGGGCAACGTCGCGCTGCTCAAGCACGCGTCGAACGTGCCCCAGACGGCCCTCTACCTCGACGACCTCTTCCGTCGCGCCGGATTCCCCGAAGGCTGCTTCCAGACGCTGCTGGTGGGCTCGGGCGCCGTCGAGAACATCCTGCGCGACGAGCGGGTGGTGGCCGCGACCCTCACCGGCAGCGAGCCGGCCGGCCGTTCGGTGGCCTCCGTCGCGGGCGACGAGATCAAGAAGACCGTCCTTGAGCTGGGCGGCAGCGATCCCTACCTCGTGCTGCCGAGCGCCGACATCGAGCGGGCCGCCGCGACCGCGGTGACGGCCCGGGTGCAGAACAACGGACAGTCCTGCATCGCCGCCAAGCGCTTCATCGTGCACGCCGACGTCTACGACGACTTCCGCGACCGGTTCGTCTCGGGCATGCGGGAGCTGACCGTCGGCGACCCGGCGGACGAGAACACCGACGTGGGGCCGCTCGCCACCGAACAGGGCCGCGAGGATCTGGAGGAACTCGTCGACGACGCGCTCGCCCGGGGCGCCACCGCGCTCTGCGGCGGGCAGCGCCCCAAGGAGCAGGAGCGGGGCTGGTACTACTCCCCCACCGTCCTGGCCGACGTGACGCCGCAGATGCGCATCCACCGGGAGGAGGCGTTCGGCCCGGTGGCCACGCTCTACCGCGTGGCGAACCTGGACGAGGCCGTGACCCTGGCCAACGACTCGCCTTTCGGGCTGAGTTCCAACGTGTGGACGCGCGAGGACGCCGACGTCGAACGCTGTGTACGGGACCTCCAGGCGGGCGGCGTCTTCTTCAACGGCATGACCGCCTCCCACCCCGGCCTGCCCTTCGGCGGCGTCAAGCGCTCGGGCTACGGACGCGAGCTGGCGGGGCACGGCATCCGCGAGTTCTGCAACGCCACGACGGTCTGGTACGGCCCGTCCGACCCGGACGGCAAGGGCTGACAGGGTCCGCGGCTCAGCCCCGTCGGCTCGTGGGGCTCCCTGCCCATACCGATGGGGTTCGGCCCGACCACGGGCTTGCCTGTTCGAGTTGTCCGGCGAGGCGGAAGAGGAGGTCCTCGCGCCCGTAGCCGGAAGCGAACTGCATACCGATCGGGAGCCCCGTTCCGGCGTCGGCCGTCACGGGCACGGACATGGCGGGCGTGCCCGCCACGTTGAACGCCATGGTGAACGGCGAGCGGTCGTTGAGGCGGTCGATCCACCCGAGGCCGTCCAATGCCTCAGCGCCCTCGCCGTAGGCGCCCAAGGGCATGGGGAGCTCCGGCAAGGTCGGGGTGAGCAGCACGTCGTGGGCGTCGAAGCCGCGCGCCAGGCTGCGGGCGACCCGGTTGCGGACCGCGAGAGCGCCGACGAACTGGGGGCCGCTGACCCGCTGCCCGTAGTGGTAGCCCACGAGGGTCGTCTGCTCAAGGGTCGAGGAGTCGACGGGCCGGTGGAAGGCGGCGGCCAGCTCGTCGACCGAGGCCGCCAGGTTCGCCGCCATCAGACGGGCGCCGGCCAGGACGAACTCCTCCCAGCCGACACCGAGTTCGACCTCGGCCTCCTCCACGCGGTGACCAAGGGATTCGAGCAGCCGCACGGTACGGGAGAGCGCGTCGGCCACGGGTGCGGTGGTGCGGCGTCCGCCCCACGCCTGGGCGAGGACGCCGATCCGCAGCGCACCCGGGTGACGGGTGACTTCTGCCGCGTAGGGGCGGGACGGCTCCCCGGCGAAGTACGGATCACCCGGTTCCGGGCCGCGGATCTGGTCGAGCAGCGCCGCACTGTCGCGGACCGTGCGGCTGACGCCGCCCTGCACTGCCAGACCGCTGAAGACTTCGTCCGCGTCGGGGCCCATGGAGACCCGGCCACGGGTGGGCTTCAACCCGAAGAGGCCGTTGTAGGCGGCGGGTATGCGCAGTGAGCCCGCGGCGTCGGTGCCGTGCGCGAGCGGAACCACCCCGGCGGCGACGGCAGCTCCCGCGCCTCCGCTGGATCCGCCCGCGCTGTGCCCCACGTTCCACGGGTTGCGGACCGGGCCGTACAGCGTCGGTTCCGTCGTGATGCTGTAGGCCATTTCCGGGGTCGCGGTGCGCCCGAACGTCACGAGACCCGCACGGCGGAAGCGACGCATCAGGGCGGAGTCGCCGCGCGCGATGTGGCCGGCCGCGAGACGGCTGCCCAGCTCCATCCGCCGTCCCGCCACGGCGACTCCGATGTCCTTGACCAGGAAGGGGACTCCGGCCAGCGGCGTGCTGCCGGGGGCGGGCTCGTCGTCGGCCTGCCATGTCTCCACGATGGCGTTGATCCGCGGATCGACCGCCTGCGCGGCCTCGCGCGCGGCCGTCTGAAGTTCGGCGGGCGTCACGTCTCCGCGGGCCACCAGCTCCGCAAGCCCGACGGCGTCGAAGCTCACGTACTCGCCAACTCTCACTGTCACTCCCAGGGGAAGGAAAGATACCGTTGAGTCCTTGACGATACCCAACGGTATCGCCTGGGACAGGCTGGTACCGTAACAGGGCTGGGAGCACCACAACCGACCGGACCTCACGGAGCAGTGATGACATCGACCGCGAGCAGGCCGGACAGAGTGGCGAAACTGCCGCCTCGTGAGCGCATCCTCGACGCGGCGGAGGAGCTCTTCCAGAGCGAGGGGATCCGGCGGGTGGGCGTGCAGACGATCGCCGACAGGGCCGAGACCACCAAGATGGCGATCTACCGGCACTTCGACACCAAGGACGCGCTGGTCGCCCAGTGGCTGCGCATCGTCGCCGCCGACTACCGGGCGGCCTTCGACCGGGTCGAGGCTCAGCACCCCGGCAGCCCCAGGGAGCAGATCCTGGGCCTGGCCCGCTTCATCGCCGAGGGGCTGCCGGCGATCTCGCACCGGGGCTGCCCCTTCATCAATTCCATCGCCGAACTGCCCGACCGCACCCATCCCGCGCGGCAGGTGATCGAGGAGCACAAGGCCCACCAGATGCGCAGGCTGGTCGCCATGTGCGCCGGGGCAGGGCTGCCCGACCCCGGGCAGGCCGCGGCCGAGATCACCTTCCTGCTCGAAGGCGCGCAGGTCAGCGCGCAGAACGGAAGCGTCGATCAGGCAGGGGACCGGCTGATGCGAATCATCGAGGGAGTCATCGACCGAGGGAGTCGCTGATCCCGAGAACCGGGTGTGTGTCCGCCCGGGTTCAGTGACCCGGCAGCGGCGGCTCCCCGTGCTCGGCGCCCGTCAGGCGCAGCTGTACCTGTACCTCCTGGTCGCCGGATGCCGTGCCGTTGTCCGAGGCGACGAAGGCCGATTCGAGCGTGGCCCGCAGCCGGTCCACCGCCACCGGGCCGCCCTGGAGGTCGGCGGTGACCGGACCCGCAAGGAGTACGCCCCGGACGGGTCCCGGGCTGTGGTCGGCGCGGAAGGCACCGGTCCAGACGGCGTCGCGGGGCTGCTCCGTCCGGTGCGGCGCCTCGTTGCCCCGGTCGGAGGGGAAGTGGGTGCGCAGCACGCCGAAGACGGCGTCCGCGTCGGCCGCGGAGCACTCTCCGAGGACGACCTGCACCAGGTCGGCGGAGTCGTCCTGCGCGCCGGGAGAAGCCGGGCCGGATGTGTCGTTCACGCTGTTCTCCAGTGGGGTCGCGGGTACGTGTGTGATCACGGGTACCCGATGTGCGGGCAGGTAGCGGTGCCGAAGCGCTCAGAGTTCGCGCAGGGCGGGCAGCAGCTTCTTCTCGGCCCAGTCGATGAAGGGCCGCTGGTGTTCGCCGCCCACCTGGACGAGGGCCACTTCACCGAAGCCCGCCTCGACGTAGGGGCGTACGGCATCGACGAAGGCGTCGACATCGTCGCCGCACGGGATCTGCTGCGCCACGTCCTGCTGGGTGACGAACTGCGTGGCGCCCGCGAAGCCGGAAGGACCGGGCAGCTCGGAGTTGACGGGCCAGCCGCCGGCGAACCAGCGGAACTGGTCGTGCGCGCGGGCGACGGCCGCGTCCTTGTCGGTGTCGAAGCAGACCGGCAGCTGACCCACGCGCGGCTTGCCGCTGCCGCCGTGCCGGTCGAAGGAGTCGAGCAGGTCGGCCTTGGGCTCGGTGGCGATGACCAGGTCGGCCAGTCTGCCCGCAAGCGCGCAGGAGCGCTCGCCGGAGACCGCCACTCCGATGGGGGGCAGCTCGTCGGGCAGGTCCCACAGGCGGGCGTTCGCGACGTCGAAGTGGGTGCCCTGGTGGTTGACGTCGTCGCCGGTGAACAGCGCGCGGATGATGCCGACCGCTTCCTCGAGCATCTCGATCCGGACCTGCGGGGAGGGCCAGCCCGCGCCGACCACATGCTCGTTGAGGCTCTCCCCCGAGCCGAGCCCGAGCCGGAAGCGCCCCTCGGAGAGCAGCTGCATCGTCGCCGCCTTCTGTGCCACGACGGCCGGGTGGTAGCGGACCGTCGGACAGGTCACGTACGTCATGAGCGGGATCCGCGAGGTCGCCTGCGCCGCGGCGCCGAGCACGCTCCACGCGTAGGGCGCGTGCCCCTGCGAGTCGAGCCAGGGAAAGTAGTGGTCGGACGTGACGGAGAAGTCGAACCCGGCCCGTTCCGCCGCGACCAGATCGTCGACGAGGGCACGGGGGCCCGCCTGCTCGGTCATCATCGTGTAGCCGATTTGCACCATATTCATACGTTTTGCCGAACCACTCCCGCTGAAACATCACCGTCAGCGGGCGCATGGGGACTGCTGCCCACGCGGCGCGGTACCAGTCGGGCCCTTTGGCTCCGGCCCTACTTCCAGTCGTACGCGTACGCGGCGACCCAGGTGATCTCCAGCTGCGCACTGCTGCCGGGCTCCGCCCCGGGGCCTTCGAGCGCGCTCTCGTTCTGCAGGATCCACGAAAGCGGCTGGTCGGGCACGCCCCTGGTGTCCTGTCCCGTCTCCCGCCCGTCCACGAAGAAACGCACGCGTCCGGGGGTCCATTCGGTCGACACCGTGTGCCACTCGGTCCACGCGTCGGCGCCGCGGAACGTGCCCTGCTCGCCGCCGCCGCACGGATGGTGGAAGGCGGTAAGGGATCCGGCCCAGTTGCCCTCGGGGTGGTCCATCTCGCAGCCGCCGCCGTAGTGCAGCCACGCCGACTTGTATCCGGCGGCAGGCTTGGTCACCTTGATGCGGGCGCTGTACTTGCCGTACTTCATCTGCATGACGGCGCGCGGTACGACCGCGGCGGCGTGGACAGGGCCTCCGTCGTCGGGCCGCCACATCCGGATGCGCATGCGGCCGTCGCCGTTGCGCGCAGGGCCCACGCTCACGGTGTCCTCTGGGTGGTAGACACCGACGACGTCACGGCCCCGATCGTTGGCCGTGTCGCGCCAACCGGTGGGATAGGCCCACCAGTTGTCGCGGTAGGAACCCTTGAGGCCGTCGCAGTACGCGGCGGACGTGTCGGCGTGGTGGTCGCAGTCGCTGAACGCGCCCAGGGGGACCCGGTCCCCGTTGAAGTCCTCGGCCACGACCTGCCAGAACGGCCCGCAGTCGCCGCGCGGCAGCTCGGTGCCGACGCCGGCGCACGCATCGGCCGACTGCGGCGCTCCCCCGGCGCTCGGGATGGCGAGCAGGGCGGCGAGCAGCATGGTGCCGAGTGCCGCGAACACGACCGGCCTGCGCCGCCTCGTCGCCGCGTGTGATCCCATCGCGATGCCCTTCCTCCCGGCCGCGCGCGTCCACAGGAGACCGCGGACGCCTCACGCGAAGGGGTCATCCTCGCGGAGGCCCGAAGGTCCCGCCATACCGCTGACACCACCGGTCCCGGCGCAGGTCGCGGCCCCGGTCAAGGCCCGGCTCGCGGAACGCGCCGAGTACGTGAACTGGTGTACGTGTCGGGACGGTTGGGACGTAGGTTGTGGTGTGAACAGTTCACGCCTCGGTGGAAAGACGGACGCTACCCATGACCGACCACGCCACGACGCCGGGACCTGCGGCGCATCAGAAGATCGACACATCGGTGCCGCACTCGGCCCGGATCTGGAACTACTGGCTGGGCGGGAAGGACAACTACCCCGTCGACGAGCAGGCCGGCGACGCCTACAGCTCCGTCTTCCCCGGCATCGTCACCGTCGCCCGCAGCAGCCGCGCCTTCCTGCGCCGCAACATCACCCACCTGGTCACCGAGGCGGGCATCGGCCAGTTCCTGGACATCGGCACCGGCCTGCCGACCGTGGACAACACCCACGAGGTCGCCCAGCGGCTCGATCCCCGGACCAGGATCGTGTACGTCGACCACGACCCGATGGTCCTGGCCCACGCCCGCGCCCTGCTCACCTCCACCCAGGAGGGAGCGACCGCGTACGTCGACGCCGATCTGTCCGACCCCGACCGCATCCTGGCGGCCGCGTCAGAGACGCTCGACCTCACCCGTCCCACCGCCCTGATCCTCAGCAACATCCTGGGCCACGTCGCCGACTACGAACGGGCCCGCGCCATCGTCACCCGCCTGATGGAGGGCCTGCCCTCCGGCAGCTACCTCTCCATCAACGACGGTTCACGGGGCACCGACGCCGACTACGAACAGGCCCAGGACGCCTACAACGAAACCGGCGCCGTCCCGTACTTCCTGCGTCCCGTCGACCAGATCACCGCGTTCTTCGACGGCCTGGAACTCCTGGCCCCCGGCGTCGTATCGGTGCCCTTCTGGCGCCCGGATTCCGACTCCCCCGCCCCGGAGCCCATCGGCGAACACGGCGGCCTCGCCCGCAAGCCGTGACCTCACCGGTCGGCGGCTCGACGGCGTGGATCCCGGTGGAGGGCAACCGAGTGACGATCCGGTCATCCGACCGATGAATTCAGTCACCCCCAAGCCCTTACTGAGCGCTACTCGAACCGATGTCGTCGATCTCGTGCATGTCCCCCTGGAAAATGCCAAACCTCCCCGAAACCCTCACAGCCTTACGTAGCTTCCTCGTCACGGACGGTGGGGAACCGCCCGTGACGGGCGGTGGGGACCGCCCGGTTTCACCCTGGGGAAGGGAAGCCGCGTGCCCGGAATCGACGAGTGTCTGCTCGAAGCGATGACACTGCCCGGTGCACGCGGGGCCGCGATCGTCGACTGGACCAGTGGGCTCGCCCTTGGTTCGGTCGGCGAATCGCCCAACGGCGACCATGAGGCGACCGCCGCGGAGACCGCGGAGGTGGCGCGGGCCGCCGCCGAGTACCAGGCGTTCGCGCCCGCCGACGGGGCGTTCGAGGAACCGGACGCCAAGGGCCTGCCCGTCGAAGACCTGATGCTCACCACCCGCACCGGTTTCCACCTGATCCGCTTCGTGGAGACCACGTTCGACAGCAGCGTCTTCCTGCATCTGTGGCTCGACCGTCACACGGGCAACCTCGCGCTCGCGCGCATGCGGCTGCGGGACATCTCCGACCGTCTGGTCCTGGTATGAGTGCCGCTCAGACCCGCCTCGCCACCTCGCCGATGCTGCTGCGTCTCGCCGAGGAGCACGCCACCGGCGCGCTCCTGCGCGACCAGGGGGTCCTCTACCTCTCCCAGGGGCACGTCGTGCACGCCGAGAGCCCGGCGGCGCCCGGCATCGACGTGCTGCTGACCACCGGTGGAATGCTGCCCCCGCAGGGCTGGCAGGACGCCCTTTCGCAGGCGGGGCCCCGGCACGCGGTCGGGCAGCATCTGATCGACAGCGGCCGGGTGGCCGCGGGCGAGCTGGAGCTGTGCCACCTCGGCGCGCTCTTCGACGCCGCGTTCTTCGTCCTCGAACCACCCGGGGGCGCCACCCGGTTCCGCTACGGCGTCGCCCACTGGCTCGGGCAGATACATCCCGTACCGGCCATGACCGTGGCCCGCGAGACGCGGCGCCGCCGCGAACTCCTCGACAGCGTCTGGCCCGACTCGGTGATCGACACGGCCCCCGTCGTGCCCCGCGCGCCCGCCCCCGGCCAGATGATCGGCGACCGCCAGCGCGAGGTGCTGCGGCTCGCCGACGGCAGTCGTACGCCGACGGAGATCGCCTGGGCACTCGGCCGCCCGGCGTTCCACACCCTGCTCGAGGTCCGGCGACTGGCCGCCGCCGGTCTCGTCCACACACCACGGCCTCCCGAACCGGTGGATCCCCCGGTCGCCCTGTGGTGCGTACAGCCCTCCGAGGACCCGGACATCGCCCTGCTGCGCCGGGTGCGCGACGCACTGGAGGCGAGCCCATGACGCCGCCTTCCCCACACCGGGCCGGGCACCAGCCCTCATGAAGCTCTTCGCGCTCTTCAAGCGCGCCGAGAGGAGACACCTGATGGGCTCCGAAGCCGACGTACTGAACGAACTGAGACGCCTGCGCACCCGGATTCCGCAGCTCAGGGGCGCACTCGCGGCCAGCGTGGACGGCCTTGTGCTGGCCCAGGACGCCACGGACGTGGAGGCCGAGGGCGTCTCGGCGCTGACCGCCGCGGCGCTCGGGGTGGCCCTGCGCCTGTCCGAAGCGACCCACCAGGGCGGCTTCCGGGAACTGCTCATCCGGGGCGAGCACGGATACGTCGCCACGTACGCCGCCGGTTCGTCCGCCGTGCTGACGCTGCTGGCCGAGCCGCACATCAACGTGGGCCGGCTGCACCTGGAGGCCCGCCGGTCCAGCGCCTGTATCGGAGAGCTGGTCGACGCCGCCGTCGAACGAGCGGAGGAGAACTGACCCATGCCCCCCACCTCACCCTCATCACCTTCATCGCCCTCATCACGGGCATCCAGCAGACGGAAAGGGAGCAAACTCATGAGCAACACGGAAACCGCGCTCAAGGAAGCCACCACCTCCATCGAGGGCGTCATCGGCGCGGCCCTGGTCGACTACACGAGCGGCATGGCCCTGGGCACCCTGGGCGGCGGCAAGGACCTGGACCTCTCGGTCGCCGCGGCCGGGAACACGGACGTGGTGCGCGCCAAGCTGCGCACCATGGAAATGCTGGGGCTCAAGGACGAGATCGAGGACATCCTGATCTCGCTCAGCAGCCAGTACCACCTGATCCGGCTCATCAAGGGGCGCAACAACAACGGGCTCTTCCTCTACCTGGCCCTCGACAAGGACCGCGCCAACCTGGCCATGGCCCGCCATCAACTCAAGCGGATCGAGGCGGACATGGACGTGTGATCCGGCGTCCCCCCGCACGACACCGCCCCGGTCCACGGCGCCGCGCCCCTCAGGGTGCGGCGCCGGCCGCTGCCGCCGATACGCCACCCGCGTGATCCCGGCATGCCAGAACGGGTGTCCTGACTCAGGCTGGATACGCGGTCACCTCATTGACCACGCGTCGACCAGGGAGCGGAGCACCATGGGAACCGATGTGTTCCACGCACAAGTGCGCCTGACGGTGAACGACGGGCCCCGCAGCATCACCGTCGACCACCGTTCGACGCTGCTGGACGTCCTGCGCGAGCAGCTGGATCTCACCGGTGCCAAGAAGGGCTGCGATCACGGTCAGTGCGGTGCCTGCACCGTCCTGGTCGACGGACGCCGCGCGAACAGCTGTCTGCTGCTCGCCGTCGCCCACGAGGGGTGCGAGATCACCACGGTCGAAGGGCTCGGCGACGATGACGGCGAAGGCCTGCATCCCGTGCAGCGGGCCTTCCTGGAGCGTGACGCCTTCCAGTGCGGTTACTGCACCCCGGGGCAGATCTGCTCGACCGTCGGCGCCCTGGCGGAGGCCGCCGCGGGCCATGCCTCGCACGTGACGGACCCCGCCGCGGCCACCGGCGCGCCCGTGGAGCTGACCCGGGAGGAGATCCGGGAGCGGCTCAGCGGCAACCTGTGCCGTTGCGGTGCCTATCCGCACATCGTCGAGGCCGTCGAGGACGTGACCCGGTGAAGCCCTTCCGGTACGTGCGCGCGTACAGCGTCGAAGAGGCGGCCGCGGCCCACGCGGGACGGCAGGGCTCCCGCTATCTGGGCGGGGGCACCAACCTCGTCGACCTGATGAAGCTGGGCGTGGAGCGCCCCGGGACCCTGATCGACGTCAGCAGACTGCCGCTGGACGCGGTGGAGGAGCTGCCCGACGGGTCGCTCAGGGCCGGCGCCACGGTGCGCAACAGCGACCTCGCCGCCCATCCGCTGGTGCGCGACCGCTACCCCGTGCTCAGCCAGGCGCTGCTCGCGGGGGCGTCGGGGCAGCTGCGCAACGTGGCCACGACCGGCGGCAACCTGCTTCAGCGCACCCGCTGCCCCTACTTCCAGGACCTGAGCAAGCCGTGCAACAAGCGCGAGCCCGGCACCGGCTGCGGGGCACGCGACGGCGTCCACCGCGACCACGCGGTCCTCGGCCACTCGCCGCAGTGCATCGCCACCCACCCCTCGGACATGGCGGTCGCGCTCGCCGCGCTCGACGCCCAGGTGGAGCTGCATGGAGTCCGGGGGCGGCGCACCCTGCCCGTCACCGATTTCCACCGTCTGCCCGGTGACCGCCCTGACCTGGACACCGAGATCGCACCCGGCGAGCTGATCACCGCGGTGCTGCTCCCGCCCGCGGCGGCGAGGCTGCCCTCCGCCTATCGCAAGGCCCGCGACCGCGCCTCGTACGCCTTCGCGCTCGCCTCGGTCGCCGTGGTCCTCGACGTCGAGGACTCCGTCGTACGCCACGTGCGGATCGCGTTCGGCGGCCTGGCGCACCGGCCCTGGCGTGCCCTGCGCGCCGAGCAGGAGCTACTGGGCGGGCCGCCGGGCGACGAGGCCTTCCGTCGAGCCGTGGACGCCGAGCTCTCCGCGGCCGAGCCGCTGCGGGACAACGCGTTCAAGGTGCCGCTCGCCCGCAATCTCGCCTGTGACGTCCTGCGGCGCCTGGCCGACGCGCCCGCCGCTTCCTGACCACGACCCCGCCTGTGCCCCCCCCCCGCTCCCAGGGAGAACCCCATGCCGGACACCGTCAGCGCCCTCGGGGCGCCCGCCGAGCGCAGGGAGGGCCCCCAGAAGGTGACCGGGACCGCCCGCTACGCCGCCGAGCACACCCCCGAGGGGTGCGCCTACGCCTGGCCGGTGCCCGCGACGGTGGCGCGCGGCGCGGTGAGCGCCGTCGACGCCACGGCGGCCCTGGCGCTGCCCGGCGTCGTCGAGGTCCTCACGCATCTGAACGCGCCGCGCCTGGAGAAGCCGGACGACGCCACCCTCGCCGTGCTGCAGGACGCGCGCGTGCCGCACCGCGGCTGGTACGTCGCGCTCGTCGTCGCGGACACGCTGGAGGCGGCACGCGAGGGCGCCGCGGCCGTCCAGGTCACCTACGCGGAGGAACCGCACGACGTCACCCTGAAGGCCGATCACCCCGACGCCTACGTCCCCGAGGACTCGGACGGCACTTCGGGCGAGCACACGCGCGGCGACGCGGACAGCGCGTTCGCCTCGGCGGCCGTCGGCGTCGATGTCGCCTACCGGGTGCCGCCGCTGCACAACCACCCCATGGAGCCCCACGCGGCCACCGCCCACTGGCAGGACGACCACCTGACCGTGCACGACAGCAGCCAGGGCGCCACCACCGTCCGCGACGCCCTGGCCGGCCTGTTCGCGCTGCCGAAGGAGCAGATCACGGTCGTCTCCGAGCACGTGGGCGGCGGCTTCGGCTCCAAGGGCACGCCCCGCCCGCACGTGGTGCTCGCCTCCATGGCCACACGTGCGACCGGCAGGCCCGTCAAACTCGTCCTGCCCCGGCGCCAGTTGGCCGCGGTGGTGGGCCACCGCTCCCCGACACTGCACCGGGTGCGGCTGGGCGCGGACGCGGACGGCACGCTGACCTCCCTGATCCATGAAGTGACCGCGCACACCTCGCGTATCAAGGAGTTCGTCGAGACGGCCACCGCCCCCACGCGCGTCATGTACCCCTCGCCGCACGCCCGCACCACCCAGCGCGTGCTGGCGCTCGACGTGCCGAGCCCCTCGTGGATGCGCGCCCCGGGCGAGGCGCCCGGTATGTACGCGCTGGAGTCGGCGATGGACGAACTCGCCATGGCCCTCGGCATCGACCCCGTCGAGCTGCGCGTGCGCAACGACACGCAGACGGAACCCGACAGCTCCAAGCCCTTCAGCAGCCGTCACCTCGCCGAGTGCCTGCGCGAGGGTGCCCGTCGCTTCGGCTGGTCGGAGCGCGACCCGCGCCCGCGCTCGCGCGCCGAGGGACCCGTCCTGGTGGGCAGCGGGGTCGCCGCGGCGACGTATCCGGTGGTCCTCTCCCCGAGCCGGGCGAGTGCGCACGCCTACCCGGACGGCAGCTTCGTCATCCGCGTCAACGCCACCGACATCGGCCAGGGCGCCCGCACCGTGCTCGCCCAGGTCGCCGCCGACGTGCTCGGCGTGCCGCTGGATTCCGTGCGCGCCGACATCGGCAACAGCGACCTTCCGGCCGCACCGCTGGCGGGCGGTTCCTGCGGGACGGGCTCCTGGGGCTGGGCCGTCCACGAGGCCTGTACGCGGCTGGCGGCGCGCCTGGCCGGACAGCAGGGGCAGCAGCTGCCCCCGGAGGGCGTGGGCGCCACCGCCGACACGGCGGGCGAGGCCGACGCGGACAGCGACTACTCCCGGCACTCCTTCGGCGCCCACTTCGCCGAGGTCGGTGTCGACACGGTGTCCGGCGAGGTCAGGGTGCGGCGGCTGCTCGGCATCTACGCGGCCGGGCACATCCTCAACTCCCGCACCGCGCGCTCGCAGTTCATCGGCGCGATGACGATGGGCCTGGGCATGGCGCTGACCGAGGGCAGCACCATGGACGCGGCCTTCGGCGACTTCACGGAGGCGGACCTCGCCGCCTATCACGTACCGGCGCACGCGGACGTACCCGCGATCGAGGCGCACTGGATCGACGAGGACGACCCCCACCTCAACCCCATGGGCAGCAAGGGCATCGGCGAGATCGGCATCGTCGGGACGGCAGCGGCCATCGGCAACGCGGTGCACCACGCGACCGGTCTGCGGGTGCGCGAACTGCCCCTCACCCCGGACCGGATCCTGGCGGGCGGCAACTGAGCCCGGCGGGGAGCTCTCAGGCGGCGGCCCGGCTCTTTGCCGTCCAGGCCAGCAGCTCCTGTGCCGTCCAGGTCGTCACCACGCGCTCGGCGGGCACCCCGCACTCCTCGGCGCGAGCGCACCCGAACACCTGCCAGTCCAGCTGACCCGGCGCGTGCGCGTCGGTGTCCACGGAGAACAGCACTCCGGCGGCCACGGCCCGGCGCAGCAGCCGACGCGGCGGGTCGAGCCGCTCCGGACGGCTGTTGATCTCCACCGCCGTGCCGGCGGCCGCGCACGCGGCGAACACCGCGTCGGCGTCGAACTGCGACTCCGGCCGCCCCCGCCCGGTGACGAGCCGGCCCGTGCAGTGCCCCAGCACGTCGGCCCGGGGGTTGCTGACGGCGGCGACCATGCGCCGGGTCATCGCGTCGGCGTCCATGCGGAGCTTGGAGTGCACGGAGACGACCACCACGTCGAGCTGGTCGAGCAGCTCGGGCTCCTGGTCGAGCGAGCCGTCGTCGAGGATGTCGCACTCGATACCCGTGAGCAGCCGGAAGGGTGCCCAGCGCTCGTTGAGGCCGGCCACCACCGCCAGCTGCTCGCGCAGCCGCTCCGGCGACAGGCCGCGGGCGATGGTCAGGCGGGGCGAGTGGTCGGTGAGGACGGCCCACTCATGGCCGAGCGAACGGGCCGCCCGGCCCATCTCCTCGATCGGGCTGCCGCCGTCGGACCAGTCGGAGTGCAGGTGGCAGTCGCCGCGCAGCAGCGCCCGCAGCCGGGCGCCGCCCTCGACGAGCGGGGTGTCCGCCTCACTCTCGAGACGCTCCAGATATCCCGGCACGTCGCCGTCCAGCGCCTCGCGGACCACCCCGGCGGTCTTGGGGCCTATCCCTTTGAGCGACTCCAGGGACCCGTCGGCGACGCGCCGCGCGGCCTCGCCTTCGGCCAGCTCGCCGACCACCGCGGCTGCCGTGCGAAAGGCCCGCACCCGGTAGGTCGGGGCGCGACCGCGCTCCAGCAGGAAGGCGATCCGTTCCAGCGCGTCGACGGGGTCCATCGGCACCTCCGGCCGTCGTGAGTGCGACGGCGTACGTGTGCTTCCAGCGTCGCCCACAAAGGGCCGCGGGGCATGTGAGGGCCCCGGCCTCCCGGCCCCGCGGAGTGTCTACGCCGCGGACTCGGCGGAGGGTGCGTCCGGGACGACCGTGACCGGTCCCCTGAAGTCCAGCACGGCCTCGGCTCTCTGCTGGGTCTCCTCGGCGGCCTTGCGGGCTGTCGCGAGGACGTCGCCGTGTTCCTGGACGAGGGTGTCGTAGATCGGCGCCTGAGCGGCGTCATTGGCTGGCATGACCAGCGGCTCCTTGTTCGGGGGACTGTATTGGTCTGTTCGGCCGCATGCGGCCGGTCCGCGACCTTACGCTGCGCTCGCGGGCCTCCGCGGACCGGGGTCGGCCGCCGGGACCGCCGCCCCGGCGTACCGGAGAGGGCCCGCGTACGCCGGAATTCCGGCGGGCACCGGCGAAACGCGCTTCCCTCCCGGTCGCAGCCGGGCGGGATGCGGGGCCCGATGTGAGACTGCTGGTGAGGCGGTGATCACAGATGTCGAGCGAGCCCACGGAGCCCGGCCCCGGCAGCTCCGGATCCGCAGGCTCCAGCTCCGGAAGCTTCGGCCCCGGGAAGCGGAGCCCCCGGCAGCCCGGCCCCGGGGAGCAGCTGTTCGAGCAGCTGCTCGCTTCGGCGCACGCGGCGGCGCCGATGGAGCTGCCCGCCCTGGCCCAGCGGTTCGCCGACGCCGTCGGGCTCGACCGGGTCGACGTGTACCTCGTGGATCTTCAGCAGCGGTACCTGGTGCCCCTGGGCGAGGGTCCGCCCACCCTCAATGTGGACGCCTCCGTCGCCGGTTCGGCCTACCGGGCGCACGCGCTGCGGGTCGAGGAGCTGCCCCAGGGCAAGATCGTCGCCTGGCTGCCGCTGATCGACGGCGCCGAGCGCCTGGGGGTGATCGGCGCGACGGCGTCGGTCATCGACGTCGCGCTGCTGCGCCGCTGCCGCATGCTGGCCTCGGTCCTGGCCATGACGATCACCTCCAAGCGGGCTTCGAGCGACAGCTTCGCGCGCCGGACGCGCTCCGAGGCCATGCAGCTTCCCGCCGAGATGCTGCGGGCCTTCCTGCCGCCCAGGACGATCGGCAACTCCCATGTGATCTCGACCGCCGTGCTCGAACCGGCGTACGAGATCGGCGGCGACGCCTTCGATCACTCCCTGACGCCTTCGACCCTGCACGTGGCGATCCTGGACGCCATGGGCCACAACCTCGCGTCGGGTCTCACGACCGCCGTGGCCATGGCAGGCTGCCGCAACGCCCGCCGGGCCGAGGCCGAGCTGCCCGAGCTCGTCGACACCGTCCAGCACGCGCTGGCCGGGTGGCTGCCGGAGCAGTTCTGCACCGGGATCCTCGCCCAGCTCGACCTGGCCGAAGGCCTGCTGCGGTGGTGCAACTGCGGCCATCCGCCGCCGCTGCTGATCCGGGACCACCGCGTGCTCGACCGCGCTCTGGAGCGGCCCGCCCAGCCGCCCATGGGGACGCCCGCCCTGCTGGCCGACGTGGCGTGGCAGGTGCACGAAGAGGCGCTGGAACCGGGCGACCGGGTGCTGATGTACACCGACGGCGTCACCGAGCTGCGGACGGGCGGAGGCGCCGAGTTCGGTCTCGAACGGTTCACGGACAGCATCATCCGCGCGACCGCCGCGGGCGAACCCGCGCCGGAGGCACTGCGTCAGCTCATCCACTCCATCCTGGACCGGCAGGACAACCAGCTGCGCGACGACGCGACGCTGCTGCTCCTCGAATGGCGCCCGCCGGGAACGGGGTGAGTTCGCCGCTCAGCTCCCCGCATGCCGGAACGTGTGTTCTCGATCAGGGTGGATACACGGCACAGCAGCACCATCAGTCGTGCGTGAAGGAGGACGAGCACCATGGGGAACGACGAGGTCATGGGCGACGAGGTCTACCAGCCCGACGCGGAGGAGGTCCGCGAGGACGAGGGCATCCTCGACGCGGAGGACACGCTCAGCGACCGCGGGGCGGATCCGTACGACGAGGGCTGGTCGCCGCCCGAGCGGCCTCTTGGCGTGGCCCACACCGGCACCACCGCCCAGGAACAGCAGGACGGCGAGAGCCTGTCGGAACGCCTCTCCGAGGAGCGGCCGGACCCCGCGCTCCAGGTTCCCGGCCCGGCCGATGACGACGACGGCATCGGGGAC
Organism: Streptomyces sp. NPDC057302; assembly: GCF_042667685.1. Taxonomy (NCBI): domain Bacteria; kingdom Bacillati; phylum Actinomycetota; class Actinomycetes; order Kitasatosporales; family Streptomycetaceae; genus Streptomyces; species Streptomyces sp. NPDC057302. The sequence goes on from NZ_JBHUZJ010000037.1 coordinate 83,021, forward strand.
ACGACCGACACCGACGGCGAGCCGATCGACGAGAGTCAGGTCGGGGACGCCCGCGCCGGTCGCCTGTTCGCCCCCGACGACGGGGCGAGCCAGGACCCGGAGTCCGACGCCGAGCAGGACATGATCGGCGAGAACATGGGCATCGACGGCGGAGCGGCCTCCGCCGAGGAGGCCGCGGTGCACGTCATCGACGCGGACGCCGCCGACCGGACGGACTCCGCGGGCTGAGGAGGCACGCGCGGGCGCCCGTCGCGACTGCAAGCGCGTGCGAACGGAATGACCTCGCGGACTCCACATGATCTCCACATGAACCCTTGCCCAACGGTTGAGGGTTCGATCAACTGCCAGTTCAGGGGCGTTTATTACTCAATCTTTGGCAGATTTTTGCCCTGTCATCCGAGGTTAATGCGATGGCAAAGTGAGAGACACAGCTGAAGTGCAGGCTGTTCTCCGGGGCGACGTGGAGCCCGCTGTCACTCAGCGGCCCGCGCCGCCTCACTGTCACCATCGACCCGACCACACCGCGTCCCGGCTCCGCCGCAGCGACGCAGGAGGCAGGCCATCATGAAGTCCCTGATCGACAACGCCCGTTCCTTCGCCGCGACACACGTCGCGGACCCTCACAACGCAGCGGCCTTCCAGGCCCTGGGGGCCGGGCAATCGCCCGAAGCCCTGTTCGTCACGTGCTCCGACTCACGCGTCGTACCGGCCCTGATCACCGGCGCACGCCCCGGCGAACTCTTCGAACTGCGTACGGCGGGCAACGTCGTACCCCCCTACCCCCGCGCCGACGACACCGGCCGGGAGGGCCGCCCCATGAGCGAGGCGGCCACCATCGAGTACGCGGTGTGCGTGCTCGGAGTCCGCGACATCGTCGTCTGCGGGCACTCGCACTGCGGCGCGGTGGGCGCCCTGGTGCGGGGCGAAGACCTGTCGGCCGTCCCGGCCGTGCGCGACTGGCTGGACCACTCCGTCGCCCCGGACGCCGCGGTGCGCTCCCTCGTCCCGGCCTCCGCGGACGTGGCGGAAGCCGTGCAGACACACGTGCTCGCGCAGGTGGAGAGGTTGCGCGCGTACCCCTGTGTGCGAGAGCGGGTCGACGACGGCTCACTCACCCTGCACGCCTGGTACTACGAGGTGCACACCGGCACCGTGACCGCTCATCGCCCGTCGTTCGACGAACGGCCGGCGTTCGGTCCGCTGTGAGAGCCGCCGCGCCCCACCGACCGGACCGCTCCCACGACAGGACCCCCCACCCTCATGTCCACTTTCCTCTCTTCGCTCCGCTCCCCCTTCCGCCCGTTGCGTGAACCGGGCGTCAAGCGCCAGGACTTCCTCGCCTCGCTCGTCGTCTTCCTGGTGGCCCTGCCGCTGTGCGTCGGCGTGGCCGTCGCCTCCGGGGTGCCCGCCGAACTGGGCCTGGTCACCGGCATCGTCGGCGGCCTGGTCGTCGGCTTCCTGCCGGGCAGTTCCCTCCAGGTGAGCGGGCCCGCCGCAGGCCTCACCGTCCTCGTATTCGAGGCGGTGCAGGAGTTCGGGCTCGGCATGCTCGGCGCCATCGTGCTGCTCACCGGCGCGCTGCAGATCGCCCTCGGCCTGCTGCGCTGCGGGCGCTGGTTCCGCGCCATCTCCGTGTCCGTCGTCCAGGGCATGCTGGCGGGCATCGGACTCGTACTGATCCTCGGCCAGCTGTACACCATGGCCGGGTCCGAGCAGCCACGCTCCGGGCTCGACAAGATAGCCGGGCTGCCCGGCCTCCTGGTCGACGTGCTGGGTGACACCGCCTCACTGACCGCCGCGGCCCTGGGCCTTGGCACCATCGCCGTGCTCGTGCTGTGGCCGAAGCTGCCCACGGCCGTGCGCGTGGTACCCGCCCCGCTGGCGGCCGTGGCGCTGGCCACCGCCTTCTCCGCCGGGCTCGGCCTGGACGTGGCCAACGTGACGGTGCGCGGCCTCGTCGACGCCGTCCAGCCGCCGGGGTTCGGCGACCTGGCGGCCCTGGGCAGTGTGGCCGTACTCGGCACGGTCCTCGCGTTCACCCTCATCGCATCGGCCGAATCGCTGTTCAGCGCCGCGGCCGTGGACCGCATGCACGACGGGCCACGCACGCAGTACGACAAGGAGCTCGTCGCCCAGGGCGTCGGCAACACGGTGTGCGGCGTCCTGGGCGCCCTGCCCATGACCGCGGTCATCGTGCGCAGCTCGGCCAACGTCGAGGCCGGCGCCCGCACACCGCTCTCGCGCATCCTGCACGGCGCGTGGCTGCTGCTGTTCGCCGTGCTGCTGCCGGCCGCGCTCGGCATCATCCCGCTGGCGGCGCTCGCCGGTGTCCTGGTCCACGCGGGCTGCAAGCTGATCCCCGTCAAGGAGATCGTCCCGCTCGCCCGTGCCCACCGGGGCGAGGCCCTGATCCTTGCCACCACCGCGATCGCCATCGTGGTGACCAACATGTTCGAGGGCGTGGTGCTCGGCCTCGTGCTCGCGGTGGTCAAGTCCGCCTGGGACACCTCCCATGTGAACCTGGACGTACGGGAGTTGACCGGTGGCCGGATGGTGGTGACCCTCACGGGCAACGCCACGTTCCTGCGACTTCCGCGCATCCTGGAGACGCTGGAGGCGCTGCCCAAGGACCGGCCCATCGAGCTGGATCTGACGGCGGTGCGCCATCTGGATCACGCCTGCCGTACGACGCTGGAGAACTGGGCGCTGCGGCACAACGACAGCGGTACGGAAGCCGTGCGCATGAAGACGTCTCCGATGGCCGCTTCCGGGACCGAGAGCTCCACCTCGCAGGCTCCCGCACGCCACTGAATCCGGGCGTCCGCCCCTGATCGCCGTCTGCCGCCCGCCCCGGCGGCAGACGGTGCACGGCCCCACGCATGGCCCCGCGGTGGGCCACATCGGCATGCCCGCGTAACCCCGGGCCCGCCTGCGTTCAGGCAACAACCGGACGTCGGCATGCGGTTCAGCCATCCAGTCCACCCCCATTGACTTTCCCTTGACCATCTCTTTACCTTCAAAGGGATGGGGCGAAAGTCGCGTTCTCCATCAATCCGGCAGCTATTGCCACATAGCAACTATCTATGGAGGTTTCACCATGGAGCAGCTCATCAAGCGCATGACCCAGGAGTCCGTGTGGCAGAAGTGGGTCGCCACCAACTCGGCCCAGTCCGGCGCCGGGCAGGGCTCGAAGGACGGCTGCATCAGCTCGGCGCCCAAGAGCGGCTGCATCAGCGCCACCGGCAAGAGCGGCTGTATCTCCTGAACGGCCGCATCTCCTGAGCCGCTGATGCCGCGGGGCCGCCCCCCCCCCCCTGGCGGCGGGGGGGCCCCCCCCCCCCCCCCCCCCCCCCCCCCCCCCCCCCCCCCCCGGGGCCCCCCCCCCCCCCCCCCCCCCGGGCG
>NZ_JBHUZJ010000038.1:0-85419 GCF_042667685.1 Streptomyces sp. NPDC057302
GCCCCCGAGGAGCCGCCGCGCACCCGTCCCGTCAGGTCCTGTGCCAGGGCCCCGTCACGGCGAACGTCGTGCCGGGGGTGTAGCAGTTGACGTACATCGTGTCGTGGTCCGGCGAGAAGCAGACGCCCGCGAACTCGCCCCACTCGGGCTCCTGGGGCGTGCCGATGTTCTGCCGTCCGCGGGCCATCGCGTAGACCTCGCCGCGCCGCGTCAGGCCGTACACGTGCTGGGCGCCTCCGCCGTCCTCGGCCACCATCAGACCGCCGCTGGGCGCGAGGCAGATGTTGTCGGGGGACTCGCCCGGCAGCTGGATGTCGGTGCTCGGGCCGAAGACGATCACCAGGGTGAGGCGGCGCTCGGACGGGTCGTAGCGCCAGATCTGGCCGAAGTGGTCGGCCGCCGAGCCCTCCGCGCTGTGCGCGAACGACGACACGAAGTAGACGGACTTCCCGCCCCAGTAGCAGCCCTCCAGCTTCTGTGCGTGCGTGATGCCCTTGGGTCCGAAGTCCTGGTCCCTGATGGGCGTCTGGACGGCGAGCGGGTCCGGTACGTCGACCCACTCGATGCCCTCGAAGCACGCTCCCGTCTCCTGGACCGCGGACAGGTCGGGCACGCCCGGCACCCGCATGGCCTGGAGCTTGCCGCCCGCACGGAGCGAACCGCGGCCGCCCTCGGGCTTCTTGGGCAGGAAGCGGTAGAAGAGGCCGAAGGGCTTGAGGAACGCGTCCTCGGTCTCGTAGACGACACCGCGTCTGGGGTCGACGGCGATCGCCTCGTGCTGGAAGCGGCCCATCGCGGTGAGCGGCACGGCTCCGGTGCGGTGCGGGTCGACGGGGTCGACCTCGAAGATGAAGCCGTGGTCCTTGGTGTAGCCGTTCGTGCCGGCCTTGTCCTCGGTCTCCTCGCAGGTGAGCCAGGTGCCCCAAGGGGTTGGCCCGCCCGCGCAGTTGACCGCCGTGCCGGCGATCGCGACGCGCTCGCTCAGGACGTTGTTGTGCCGGTCGAGCGAGAGCGCCGTACAGCCGCCCTTGCCCATCGGGTCGTAGGTGAGGCCCTTGACCGTGGGCACCGGGACTTTGCCGGTGACGCGGTTCTCGTGGTTGCGGACGAGGTTGGTGCCGCCGTGCTTGCCGCGGAACGTGGCCATGCCGTCGAAGTTGCTCGGCACCTTGCCCTCACCGGACGGCAGATCGCTGCCCTCCCGTGAGAGAACCTTGTAGCGGAAACCTTTCGGCAGATCGAGCAGACCGGCGGGGTCGGGCACCAGCGGCCCGTACCCGGCCTTGCCCTGCGCGGCGGCGCTCCCGGCGAAAAGCTCCGAGAGCGCGCCGGTGAAGGCGATTCCCGCACCCACAGCTCCGGTACGGGCTAGCACCTGACGTCGTGTCGTGGACATAAAAGGTCGACCTCCTGCTGGCGGACAGGAACATGACCGGATGTGTGTACCACGCGCCTAGGCGTGCGGGAACCACGCGCGTAGCGGTGAGTCGCTACGGCTTCACGAGGCTCTGCGCGTCGCGTGCGAGTGCCGTGAGGCGTGAGATCGCCCGGAAGTACTTCTTCCGGTAGCCGCCGTTGAGCATGTCCTCGCTGAACAGCTGGTCGAAGGGGACCCCCGAGGCGAGCACGGGGACCTCGCGGTCGTACAGGCGGTCGGCGAGTACGACCAGACGCAGCGCGGTCGACTGATCAGGAACGGGCGTCACCTCGGTGAGGCAGACGGCCCGGACGTCGTCGGTCAGCGCGCCGTACCGGCTGGGGTGGACGCGGGCGAGGTGGTCGAGCAGATGCGGGAAGTCGTCCAGGCTCGCGCCGTCGGTCGCGTACGCGGTCCTGGTGACCTGCTCGTCCGAGTACGGAGCGGGCGCCTCCGGAAGGCCCCGGTGGCGGTAGTCGTCGCCGTCGATGCGCAGCGATTGGAAGTGGGTGGACAGGCCCTGGATCTCGCGCAGGAAGTCGGCGGACGCGAACCGGCCCTCACCGAGCTTGCCCGGCAGCGTGTTCGAGGTCGCGGCGAGTGCGACGCCCTCCTCGACGAGCCGTGCGAGCAGCGAGGACACGAGCACCGTGTCGCCCGGGTCGTCGAGCTCGAACTCGTCGATGCAGAGCAGCCGGTGCCCGCCGAGGGTGCGCACGGTCTGCTGGAAGCCGAGGGCGCCGACCAGGTTCGTGAGCTCGACGAAGGTGCCGAACGCCTTCTGCTCGGGCGCGGCGGGCGTCGCGTGCCAGAGCGACGCGAGGAGGTGGGTCTTGCCCACTCCGTAGCCACCGTCCAGGTAGACGCCGCGGGGTCCGGTGGGCGCCGCGGCCTTCTTCTGGAACCAGCGGCGCTTGCCCGCGCCGGACGCGTGCGCCCCGCCGAGCCCGGCCGCGAAGCCGCTCAGGACCCGCACGGCCTCGGTCTGGCTCGGCTGGTTCGGGTCCGGGATGTACGTATCGAAGCGGACGGAATCGAAGCGCGGCGGCGGCACCATCTCGGCGACCAGACGGTCGGCGGGGACATGGGGCTCGCGGGCGCACAGCGACAGGGGAGCCGCTTCGGCTATGGGGCTCTGCCCGGGGGCGGCGGTGGAGGACGACACGGTCCCTAACTCTAAGCGCCGTGCAAGACTGCTGGACATGCGACGCCTGTTCCCTGTGACCGACCAGACACACGAAACATCAGTACGAGAGTGGGGGCTGGGGGAGCTGGCCGACGCGTACGCCTACCCCCCGGACGAGGCCTCCTGGCTGCGCGCCAACATGGTGTCCACGCTCGACGGGGCGGCCCAGCACGACGGCAGGTCGCATCCCATCTCGAACGCCGCGGACATGCGGATCTTCGGCACCCTGCGCGCGGTAGCCGACGCCGTGGTCGTGGGTGCGGAAACGGTCCGCCAGGAGGGTTACCGTCCGGCACGCGCGCGTGAGGACTTCGCCGGGCGCAGGGAGGCGGCCGGGCAGTCGGTGGCCCCCGCGATCGCCGTGGTGAGCGCGAGCCTCGACCTGGATTTCACCCTTCCGCTTTTCACCTCGCCCCTGGTGCCCACGCTGGTGGTGACCGGGGCCGCGGCCCCGGCCGACCGGGTCGCCGCGGCCGAGAAGGCCGGCGCCGTGGTCGTCGTCGCGGGCGAGGGGACGGCGGTCGAGCCCGAGCGGGTGGCACCCGCCCTGGCCGAGCGCGGCCTGACCCGGCTGCTCACGGAGGGCGGGCCCCGGCTGCTGGGCCAGTTCGTGGCGGCGGGGGCCCTGGACGAGCTCTGTCTGACGGTCTCCCCGATGCTCACCGCGGGGGACGCGCAACGGATCGCCTGGGGGTCCGCGGTGGCGGTGCCGGAACGATTCGCTCTGGCTTCCGTACTGGAGGAGGCCGGGTTTCTCTTCACCCGATACCGTCGAACCTGACAATCAGCGGAATCAACCGTTCCGTTTTGCTTCCGCTGGGCACACTAAAAGTCGCAGACCCCGTGCGGCCACGGGGCAGGATGGTTTCCGCAGGGGCCTGTCGAGACAGACTCTCGGCAGCCCACGGATGAGAAGGGCGCCTGTCGTGTTCACAAGCGTATTGATGATCGAGAAGGCGCTGACCTCCGCCGACGTGGAGTTCGTCACCACCTTGCACGGCGATGAGACGGTCACCTTCCGGGTGCTGCTCCAGCCCCGCGGCGACCAGGCGGACCGCCTGCTGCGGGCCATCGACGACGTGGCTCTGGGGGAGCTCGACGAGGCGGCGAGGGAAGGCGACGTACCCGAGGGGCAGGACGCCACGGCCCCCGCGCAGAAGGCCCTGGAGGTCTCGCTGGCGGCGTTGCACGCGGCGGGCTGCGAGGCCGTGGGCAAGCTGATCGAGGACCACCCGCTCGACGCGCTCAGGCAGCTGGTCGACGAGGCGAACGCGGACGAGGTCATCGTCCTGACCGACCCGCACTACGTGGAGGAGTTCTTCCACCGGGACTGGGCGTCCCGTGCCCGGCACAAGGTGGGCGTGCCCGTCCTGAAGCTGTTCTCGCACACGGAGGACTAGCGTCCCGCTTGGCGTGGTGATCAGCCCCGCGCCCCTTACCGGGCGCGCGTGTGCCCGCCGTCCGCCCGAGGCAATAGTCTGGGCCCTGCTCGGCTGCTTCGGCGCAGCTGCTCATCTGCCGTAACTCTTGGATCTTGGGGAGACACACGTATGGCACCCGGCCTGCCCACCGCCATGGACCGACCGCACTTCATCGGCATCGGCGGCGCCGGAATGTCGGGCATCGCCAAGATCCTGGCCCAGCGCGGCGCCAAGGTCTCGGGCAGCGACGCGCGGGAGTCGGCCACGGCCGAGGCCCTGCGGACCCTGGGCGCCACGGTCCACATCGGCCACGACGCCGCGCACCTCGCGTCCGACGCGACCTGCGTGGTCGTCTCCTCCGCGATCCGCGCCGACAACCCCGAGCTGGCCCGCGCCACGGAGCTGGACATTCCGGTGGTCCACCGCTCGGACGCCCTGGCCTCCCTCATGGAGGGCCTGCGCCCCATCGCGGTGGCCGGCACGCACGGCAAGACCACGACGACGTCGATGCTCGCGGTCACCCTCTCCACCCTCGGCCTCGACCCCTCGTACGCGATCGGCGGCGACCTGGACGCCCCGGGTTCGAACGCGCTGCACGGCGACGGCGGCATCTTCGTGGCCGAGGCGGACGAGAGCGACCGCAGCTTCCACAAGTACGCGCCCGAGGTCGCCATCGTCCTGAACGTGGAGCTCGACCACCACGCCAACTACGCGTCGATGGACGAGATCTACGAGTCCTTCGAGACCTTCGCGGGCAAGATCGTCCCCGGCGGCACGCTGGTGATCGAGGCGGACCAGCCGGGAGCGGTCGAGCTGACGAAGCGCGTCCGCGGCCTCGGCGAGCTGAAGGTGGTGACCTACGGCGAGTCCGAGGACGCCGACCTGCGCATCCACAAGATCACCGCACGCGGCCTGACCAGCGAGGTCACGGTCGTCCTGAACGGCAAGTTCCTGACCTTCACGGTCTCGGTCCCCGGCCGTCACTACGCCCACAACGCGGTGGCGGCCCTGGCCGCGGGCATCGCGCTCGGCATCCCGGCGCACAACCTCGCCTCCGCCCTCGGCTCGTACACCGGCGTCAAGCGCCGCCTCCAGCTCAAGGGCGAGGCGGCGGGCGTCCAGGTCATCGACTCGTACGCGCACCACCCCACGGAGATGACCGCGGACCTGGAGGCGATGCGCTCCTCCGCGGGCGACTCGCGCCTCCTGGTCCTCTTCCAGCCGCACCTCTTCTCCCGCACGCAGGAGCTGGGCAAGGAGATGGGCCAGTCCCTGGCCCTCGCGGACGCCTCCGTGGTTCTGGACATCTACCCCGCCCGCGAGGACCCGATCCCAGGCATCACCAGCGCCCTGATCATCGACGCGGCCGTGGCGGCGGGCGCGGACGTACGGGCCGCGCACGACAAGGCCGAGGCGGTGTCGGCCATCGCGGGAATGACCCGACCCGGTGATCTCGTTCTCACCATGGGAGCGGGCGACGTCACGGACCTCGGCCCGCAGATCCTGGCAGAGCTTTCGAAGAGCTAAGACGAAGAGCTAAGACGAAGAGTTAAGGGGTTCAGTCTCATGTCGTACGACGTCGAGAAGCCGGACGAGCAGTGGCGCGCGGAGCTGAGCCCTTCGGAGTACGCGGTCCTGCGCCAGGCCGGCACGGAGCCCGCGTTCGTGGGCGAGTACACGGACACCAAGACCAAGGGCGTCTACTCCTGCCGCGCGTGCGGCGCGGAGCTGTTCACCTCGCAGGAGAAGTTCGAGTCGCACTGCGGCTGGCCGAGCTTCTTCGACCCCAAGGACACGGACGCGGTCGAACTGCTCCAGGACACCTCGCACGGGATGGCGCGCACAGAGGTGCGCTGCGCCCGCTGCGGCTCGCACCTCGGGCACGTGTTCGAGGGCGAGGGATATGCGACGCCGACGGACCAGCGGTACTGCATCAACTCGATCTCGTTGACGCTGGCGGCCGACGAGGGCTGAGCGGCCACCACCGATCACGACACGAGACATCAGCGCCCGGCGGCGGACAGTCGTCGCCGGGCGCTGACGCGTGTCGGCTAGAAGGTCAGCTTCCAGCTGTTGATGTAGCCCGTGTCCTGCGACGCCACATCCTGCACGCGCAGCTTCCAGGCGCCGTTCGCCGCTTCGCTCGACGCGTTGACCGTGTACGTCGCTATGACGTTGTCCGCCGAGTCGTTGCTGCTGGAGTTCTTCAGGCGGTACGCCGTGCCGTCGGGGGCCAGCAGGTCGACGACCACGTCGCCGCGCCAGGTGTGGCGGATGTCGACGTCGGCCTTGAGGGTCGCCGGGGCGTTGCCCGTGCGGCCGGTCACGTTGATCGTCGAGGTCACGGCCGCGCCGTTGTCCGGGATGGCGACGTCCGCGGTGTTCTCGTACGAGTCACCGGGCGGGGTCGTGGTGCCGGTGCCCAGGGTCCAGATGGCGTGGGCGATGGCGTCGCTGTTGCGGTCCAGGGCCGTGTCGTTGATGTTCGCCGTGGTGTCGCACGACGAGTGGTAGCAGCGGTCGAAGGCCGTGCCCGACGTGCCGCCCCACTTCTGGGCCTGGGCGGCGGACTTCCTGGTCTCCGCACCGGTGAAGAGGCCGCCGACCGGGATGCCCACGTTCTTGAAGCTGGCGTGGTCGGAGCGGCCGTCGCCCTCGGTCTCTATCTCCGTGGGTATGTTCAGGCCCGCGTAGTAGTCCTTGAAGGTCTTCTCGATCGTGGGGTCGTCGTCGTAGACGAAGTAGCCCGGGTTCGGGGAGCCGATCATGTCGAAGTTCAGATAGCCGGAGATCTTCGAACGCTCGGTGGAGGGGAGGTTGTTGACGTAGTACTTCGAGCCGACCATGCCCAGCTCCTCGGCGCCCCACCAGGCGAACCGCAGATGCTTCGTCGGCTGCAGCTGTGCGCGCGAGACGGCGAGCGCGGTCTCCAGGGTGCCGGCCGAGCCCGAGCCGTTGTCGTTGATGCCGGGTCCCGCGGAGACGCTGTCGAGGTGGGCGCCCGTCATCAGGACCTTGTTCGGGTCGCCGCCCGGCCAGTCCGCGACGAGGTTGTAGCCGGTGGCGCCGCTGGAGGTGAACTGCTGCACGGTGGTGGTGAATCCGGCCGCGTCCAGCTTGCCCTTCACGTAGTCGATCGAGGCCTTGTAGCCGGCGCGCCCGTGGGCGCGGTTGCCGCCGTTGGCCGTGGCGATGGACTGGAGCTGGGTGAGGTGCGCCTTGACGTTGGCGAGCGGGATGTCGGGGGCCGCGAGCGTCGGGGAGGGCGCGGGGGCCGCCAGGGCCGCGGGCGCGGTGGCCGCGATCAGGCCGGCGGAGGCGAGGACGGCGACGCCTGCGGTGGCCCGTCTCAGGGCGCGGGGCATGGCGGATCTGGAGATTCTCATGTGGGGCTCCGAATTCCGAACAGCAAGGGGGACGGAACGTACTGACGCCCTGCGACGCGGATGCCGCAGGGCGCTGGAGCTGCGCTGAGCTTGAAGTGAAGTGTGTGGCGCGAAGTGCGTTGCCTGATATTGAGGGTGCGTCGACTCGGCGTCAAGAGAGGAAACCGGTCAGAAGTCGGGGAAGCGGTTTCGGATAGCGGACGCCGACGCCGACGTTGATGCCGACGCGGCCGTGGCCCGTGTGGACTCAGCCGTCCAGTCCTGCCGCCCGTTTGCGCCTTTGCAGCACGTAGTCGCTGAAGAGGTGTCGGCACCGGTCGAACAGCGTGCCCACCTCCGCGTCCCCGGGGCGTACATCCGGCGACGCGTGCCAGCTCTGCGCGTACTGCCCTGCCCAGATGCGCAGCTTCACGTCCGGATCGTCGAGGAGCCCGGCCGCCGCTCGCAGGGCCACGACCCCGCCGTGTGCGGACAGCAGCCGGAACGCCGCCACGCGGGTGTGCCGGGGGCGCTCGGGGCCGGTCCGTTCCAGGAGCCGGTCGACGGGGAGCTGCCGGGCCGAGGGCAGCAAGGCAGCGGCTGTCTCGCGTACGACAGCGGGGGACGGGTCGTCGAGCAGGTGCGCCAGGCGTGCGGCGTCCGCGAGGTCCAGCGTCCGGAGCCCGGCCACCGCCCGCGCCCGCACTCCCGGTGCCGGGTGCGCGAGCAGCGACCACAGCCGCGCGCCGTCCGAGCGGTCTCCGCACTCGGCGAGGCCGATGACGGCGCCGGGTGCGAGGTCGGTGTCTTCCGTCGCGCACCGCTCCCGGTACCAGGCCGTCGGATCGCCGCCGACCTGCCGTACGACGTACCGGGCGCAGGCGCGCACCAGCGCGGACCGGTCGTCGAGGAACGTTTGCGCCTGCTCAGCACGGTCTGCCCGCCGCAGCGCGGTGACACCGGCCGACCGGACCCGCGGGGCGCGTGCGGTCAGGAGCGGTGTCAGTACGGCGTCGAGGGATCCCGCTTCATCCAGGGGCGCCAAAGACGCCGAGGACGGCAAAGCCGCCAAGGACGTGAGCGCTGCCGTGGCGCACAGATCCTGGACCACCGCGTCCTCGTCCCGGGCGGCGGTGCGGGCCAGTTCGGCGGGGCCGATGAGCCGGTGCTCGACCGCCAGCCGGCACGCGAACCGCCGCACGGCGCGGTCGGGTCCGGCGAGGAGTTCGGCGAGGAGCCCGGTGCGCTGCCCGGTGCGCTGTCCGGGAGGTGCGCCGACCAGGACTTCGCCGAGCAGCTCGATGCCGAAGGAGCCCCTGTCGCGACGGCCTACGCGCAGGATCAGCGGCGCCAGGTCGACGGCGCCCTCGGGGTCGGCGTGCAGTGCCGCACGCAGCAGTTCGCGGGCGCGTTCGCGTACGGGTCCGACCCAGTCCGTGCAGCGGATGACGATCAGCGGCAGCAGTTCGGGCCGGCGGGCCGCCCGCGCGATCGCCGCTTCGCGGACACGTCCGTCGCGGTGGCACAGGGCGAGCGTGAGCCGGGCCTCGTCAAGTCCCGCCAGGTCGGCGGGCAGAGGGGCGGCGTGCTCCCACGCGGGCAACTGCTTTGGCAGGTTCCATGCCACCTGCCGTACCCCCGCGTCCAGAGCGAGCCAGCCCTCGGTGTCCGCGACGACCAGAGCGCTCCGCAGGGGCACACCCCTCGCGAGCCGCTCGACGACCGCTTCTCCGTCTCTGAAGACCTCACGCATGTCCGCCCCCGGGATTCCCTTGGTCGTGGAGCGCGATCGTAGGGCGCGGGGCGGGTCCGGGGCGCGCGAAATATGGCTGGTCCGCCGCGGCGCGGCAGCGTCCAGCCTCCGGTCGGACGGGGTTCTAGTCCTCTTCGGACGTCCCGGGCTCGGGACGCAGCAGCGGGTGCTTGACGCCCGGGAACACGCGGGCCCGGATCACCGGCTCGGTGGCCGCACCCACGATGACCGCCTCGGCTATGCCCCACGGGCGGCCGGGCAGGACGACGGTGATGTTGTACGTGGACGCGCAGCCCATGCATTCGTAGCAGTCGACCCACGTTTCGACCTCGGTGCGGCTGCCGGGGTAGCGGGCCACGTGGCGGTGGCGGGCGTGGCAGTGGTCGCACTTCTCGCCGGGCTCGCAGGTGCCGCCGCAGGGGCACGGCACGTCCAGGGTCTCCGCAGGCTGCCAGCGCTGCGTGACGACCGCCTCGCGGGTGGCGCCCATGTCCTTCATGGCCTTCAGATTGCGGGCGGCGACGTTGTACGACTCGCCGGTCGACGTCATCCGGTTCCGGATCACGTCCTTGCGTCCGCGGTTCGTCGTCATTCTGGGCCTCCTGGGGTTCACGCAGCCCACCAGGAGGCCCATGAGATCGGTACCTCTACGGTACCCGCCACCGGCCCAGGCCCTCAATCGAGCGTCCCGGGCCGCCCGCCGGCGACTACTCGATGACGAGCTCGACCTCGATGTTGCCGCGCGTCGCCTTGGAGTACGGGCAGTACGCGTGCGTCGCCTCGACCAGCTGCTGCCCGGTCTCGCCCGCCAGGGAGTCCGGCAGCTCCACGCGCATCACGACCGCGAGGCCGAAGCCCGCGTCGTCCTTGCCGATGGAGACCTCGGCGGTCACCGAGACGTCCTTGGTGTCGACCTTCATCTCACGGGCGACCGCCCCCATCGCACTGGCGAAGCAGGCCGCGTACCCGGCGGCGAAGAGCTGCTCCGGGTTGGTGCCCTGGCCGTTGCCGCCGAGGGCGGGCGGCATGGCGAGCGCGAGGTCGATCTGGCCGTCGGAGCTGACGGCGCGGCCCTCGCGGCCGTTGGCGGTGGCGACGGCGGTGTACAGCGCGTTCATGGGGGTGTCCTCTTCCCTCGGTCGAAGAACGGAACGGGAGGAGCGAAGTTCTTCGCTCGCCCCGCAGTAATGGTTGCACACGATTAAGTTGCGCACAACTTAATCGTGTGTGCCAGGTACTCTGGAGGCATGACGTCATCGCCGACCGCCGCACTCCACGGAGGCGAGATGCCCGACGTGCCCGACGACGCCGAGCTCCTCCGCCTCGACCACCAGGTCTGCTTCTCGCTGCACGCCGCCTCGCGCGCCTTCGGCGGCGTCTACCGCGATGCCCTCAAGGACCTGGGCCTCACCTATCCCCAGTACCTGGTGATGCTGGTGCTCTGGGAGGACGGCCCGCAGCCCGTCAAGGCGATCGGCGAGCGGCTGCGCCTCGACTCCGGCACGCTCTCGCCGCTCCTCAAGCGCCTGGAGACCGCGGGGCTCGTGCGGCGTGAGCGCAGCGCCGCCGACGAGCGCTCCGTGACCGTCCAGCTGACCGATGACGGGGTGGCGCTGCGCGAGCGGGCCCTGCCCGTGCCGCGCCGGATCCTCGCCTCGACCGGGATGACCGTCGAGGAGATCCTCACCCTCCAGGGGCTCCTCGGCCGCCTGACGGGCGCCCTCGACGAGGCTCAGTGAGACGACCGGGACCCGGAGGGGTCACCGCTTCAGTTCCCGTACGTACTTTCCGAACTTCTCCAGGCCGTCGACGTTGCGCGGGCCGCTGATGCCCTCGTTGTAGTCGAGCACGAAGAAGTTGTTCTTCTTCACGGCGGGCAGTTCCCTGGTGTGCGGGGACTTCTTCAGGAAGTCGATCTTCTTCTTGGCGGGCATGTCGCCGTAGTCGAAGATGATGACGACCTCGGGCTCGGCCTTGGCCACGGCCTCCCAGTTCACCTGGGTCCACCGCTCGTCGAGGCCGTCGAAGATGTTTTTGCCGCCGGCGCTCTTGATGATGTCGTTGGGCGGGACCTGGCTGCCCGCCGTGAAGGGCTGGTCCGTGCCGGAGTCGTAGAGGAAGACGGGCACCCGGTCACCCTCGGGGGCCTTGGACTCGACGGCGGCCACCCGCTTCTTGAGGCCGCCCACGACCTCGTCCGCCTTCTTCTCGACGTGGAAGATCCTGCCGAGGCGGTCCAGGTCCGAGTACAGGGCCTTGAACGGCGTTACCTTCTGCGGGTACTTGGGGTAGTTGAAGCAGCTCTCCGTGTGCATGAAGCTCTGGATGCCGAGCTTGTCCAGGATCTGCGGAGTGATGCCGCGCTGGTCGCTGAAGCCGGAGTTCCAGCCCGCGACGACGAAGTCGGACTTGGCCTCCACGACGAGCTCCTTGTTGAGCAGGTCGTCGCTGAGCATCCTCACCTTGGCGTACTCCCTCGCCCAAGGGGACTCGCTCACCGGCGGGTTGGCCGGGGGCATCACGTAGCCCTTGACGTGGTCGGTCAGGCCGAGGCTGAACATCTTGTCCGCGCTGCCGCCCTCGTAGACCACCGCGCGCCGCGGGGTCGTGTACGTGACGGGCTCACCGCAGCGCTTCACGGTGACCTTCTTGGACGTGCCCTCGGCTTGGGGGTCCGCGTCGACCTCCGCGCCGCATCCGGCGAGCAGCAGGGCTCCCGCGAGCGCCGATCCGATGGTGGTGGTGCGTTTTCTGGACATGATGTCGTGGTGCCTTTCAGAGGGGAGCCGAGGGGCTCAGTGCGTAGAGGAGTTGGGGGTCGCCGGTCAGGGGGTGGCTGATCACGCTGGCCTTGACGCCGAACACCTCGTCCACGAGACCGGTGGTGAGGACTTCCTCCGGCGTCCCCGCGGCCACCAACTCGCCCTGGGACAGGACTCCGAGGCGGTCGCACGCCGCCGCCGCGAGGTTGAGGTCGTGCAGGACCACGAGGACGGTGAGGCCCGACCCCTTGAGGAGTGAGAGCAGCTCTATCTGGTGGCGTACGTCGAGGTGGTTGGTCGGTTCGTCGAGGACGAGGATCCGCGGCTCCTGGACCAACGCCCGTGCCAGAAGCACGCGTTGACGTTCACCACCGGAGAGGGTGAGTACGCCGCGGTCGGCGAGGCGGGTCAGGTCGAGACGGGCCATCGTCCGTGCGCACAAGTCCCGTTCGCGCGCCCCGAGTGCCTGGTTTCCGCGCAGATGGGGCGCGCGGCCCAGGGCGACGACCTCCTCCACGGTGAAGTCGAGGTCCACCGCGCCGTCCTGGGCCATCGCGGCCACGAGCTGCGCACCGCGACGCGGCGTCAGACGGGAGAGGTCGTCGTCGCCCACTCTGACCACGCCGGAGCTGGGGCGCAGCGCGCGGTAGACGCATTTGAGGGCGGTGGACTTGCCGCTGCCGTTCGGGCCGACGAGGCCCACGATGTGACCGCTGCCCACGGTGAGGGACAGGTCCCGGACGAGGAGCTTGCCGTCGATCGTCACGGACAGGCCGTCGAGTACGAGATCCATCTCAACGGCCCCCGAACATATAGCCCTTGCGCCGCATCAGCGCGATGAACACCGGCACTCCGACCAGTGCCGTGATGACCCCGAGCGGCAGCTCGCGCGGCGCGACGAGCGTCCGCGACACCAGGTCGACCCAGACCATGAACACCGCTCCGACCAGCGGTGCGACGGCCAGCACCCGCGCATGCGTGGCGCCGACGACCATGCGTACGAGATGGGGCATGACCAGGCCGACGAAGCTGATCGCCCCGCTCACGGCGACCATCACCCCGGTGATGAGGGAGGCGAGGAGCAGGAGGCCCTTGCGGTGCCGGTCGGGGCTGATGCCGAGGCTCGTCGCCGTCTCGTCGCCGAGGGCCAGGACGTCCAGGGCC
The DNA here is from genome assembly GCF_042667685.1 of Streptomyces sp. NPDC057302. Taxonomy (NCBI): domain Bacteria; kingdom Bacillati; phylum Actinomycetota; class Actinomycetes; order Kitasatosporales; family Streptomycetaceae; genus Streptomyces; species Streptomyces sp. NPDC057302. The sequence goes on from NZ_JBHUZJ010000038.1 coordinate 13,069, forward strand.
CGGCTGTAGCGGTGGAGCAATGCGAGACCGAGCAGGACGCAGCCGGCCACGACGGGCAGGGCGCCCCAGCTCGCGGCGCCGAAGCTGCCCATCGTCCAGTACAGGACCATGCTGGTGGCCTCGCTGTCCGGCGCGAAGTAGATGATCACGCTCATCACGGCCTGGAAGCCGAGCGCCATGGCCACGCCCGTCAGGACGAGCCGCAGCGGCGCGAGCCCGCCACCGCGGCTCGCGGAGGCGACGTACACGAGAACGGAAGCGACCAGCGCGCCGATGAACGCTCCCGCCGACACCGCGTAGATGCCGAGTGCCGCGAGGCCGCCGGTGACCGTGACGGCGACCGCCCCGACCGAGGCTCCGGAGGAGACGCCCAGGACGAAGGGATCGGCGAGCGCGTTGCGCACCAGGGCCTGGATGGCGACGCCGACCGCGCTGAGCCCCGCCCCCACAAGTGCCGCAAGCAGCACCCGGGGTGTGCGGATCTGCCAGATGATCTGATACGTCGTCACCTCGTCGGCGTCGATGCTCCCGCCGCTCAGCGCGGCCCACAGCAGCCGGGCGGTGTCGCCCGGCGTGACGACGGCGGAGCCGAGGCCGATGGCCACGACGACGCTGACGAGAAGACCGGCGAACAGCACGGCACAGGCCGCCGCCAGGCCCCCGCGCGAGGCGAGCCGGCTCCGGACGCGGACGCCGTCGGCCGGGGGATCATCCGGCGGAGGTGCGTCGGACACCGGGGCAGGGGCTGCCGTGGGGGAGAGGGCGGGCGGGGGCATGGGGGTGGGCCTTTCGCGTCGGGGCGGAGTCGGGTGGCGCGGGGTCGTTCCGGCGCTGGGTGACGGTGCTGGGTTCCGGTGCGGGGTTGCGGCGCTAGGAGGCGGGCTCCTCCTCCACGGGCCCCGCCCGCAGCACGAACACCGCCGCCACGAGCGCCACGACCACCAGCGCCCCGAAAGCCGCGGCGATCCCCGGGTATCCGGCGAGACCCAGGCCGAGCCCTCCAAGGCCCGCGCCCGCGAAGACCCCGAGGCTCATTCCCGCCGCGTTCACGCTCAGGGCCGCGCCCCGCTGTGTTCCGCAGCGGCGGACGAGCAGGCTGATCACGCAGGCGGCCACGACGGCGTGGCCGGCCGCGTGCAGGGACGTCATCGCGAGGGCGAGCGGCAGCCAGTGGGTGAAGTAGAAGCCCACGACCGAGACGAGCGCGGCGACCAGGCCGATGGCCAGCAACCGCTCGGTGCCGATGCGGGGTTCGGCGGAGTTCGTGACCCGGCCCGTGAGGAGATTGCTCACGAAGAACGACGCGCCGCTGAGCGTCCACACGAACGCGAAGAGCCCGGGGTCGAGCGAGAAACGGTCGTCGTAGTAGGCCGCGAGATAGGAGAGATAGCCCATGAAAACCGCAGTCCGCAGCAGGGCGATGAGCAGCAGCGGCAGCACGCCGGGGATCGCCCCGAGCGCCTTGAACGAGGCCATGTAGCCCAGGCGTTGGGCGTCCTGCCGCACCTCGGCCGGTTTGTTCTTGCCGCGTACGAAGAAGACCGCCGCGAGCAGCAGCGACACGCCGGTCACCGCGAGCAGATCGCCCTGCCAGCCCCAGAACAGCGCGGGCAGTGCGATGACCGGCGCCGCCAGCATCGCCGTCATCGACTGGGTCGCCGTGACGAGCGTCGCCGCGCGCCCCGCGGCCTTCCCGGAACCGAAGCGGTCCGCGGCGGCGGCGGTCAGTGCGGGGTTCAGGACCGACGTACTGGCGCCGACCAGCAGGCAGAAGACGGCCAGCAGGATGAAGTCCCCGCTCGCGCCGAGGGCGGCGGACGCGCCGAGCGCGGCGAGACCACCCGCGGCGGCCCACTCCTTGCGCACCCGGTCGATCAGCGGGGCGAGCGCGGTGCCCACCAACAGGGCGGCGAGACCGCCGAGTCCGCGCAGGCCGCCCAGTGTGGCCACGCTGCTGTCGGCGTCCTCGGCCATCGGGACCAGGTACGTGCTGAAGACGGTGAACGGCAGCAGGCCGACCGCGGACGCGACCAGGACGGGCCACAGCGTTCGGGCCATCCGCAGGTCGCCCGGCAGGGCCTCGTCCGCGTCAGCGGTCCGGGAGGCCGGTTCGGCGCCCTTGGAGTCGACGCTCACGCCGCCTCCTTGTAGCGGTAGAGCGGCGTCTCGTCGGCGCTGAACTGCGAGAACGCGAACGGCTCCGCGGAGAGGCCGGTGACCCCGGCGGGCAGGAACGCGCGCGCCACGGCGCTGCCGCTCTGCGCGTACACCACCAGCGGCACCCCGTGCTCGCGGCAGTGCGCGAGGATCAGGTCGAAGGTGCCGTTGCTCAGCGTCATGCCGGTGGCGACCACGGCGTCGGCTTCCTTCAGGACCTCCGTCATGTCGTCGGTGATCCGGTCGCCCCACTGGGTCGTACGGAGATTGAGATCGCAGGGCAGACAGACACCGCCCCGCTCACGTATCGCCGCGACGAGAGGGTTGACCACGCCGATGAGCGCCACCTTCGCGCCCGGCTCGATGTCGAGCAGCCCCGCGATGGCGGCGTCCCGCGCCCGCGCCCGGACCTCCGGGGTGCCGGTGGGCAGCGTGACGCGCTCGGCTTCCGCGGCGTCCCGGTGCGGGCTCACCTGCGCGAGATAGGCGTCGAGCGCGGCGATGCGGACGGGCGTGGACTCGGCGCGCAGCAGCTTGTCGAGGGTGTGGCCCGACGCGTTCTCGCAGAAGTCCGGGGCCAGTTCACCGGCCTCGAACGAGCAGGCGCCGAAGGCCGTGCCGACCCGCAGCAGCAAGTAGTGGTTGTGGTACGTCACTTGGCTGCCCGCGAGGCGGGTGGTGTTGTACAGCCAGAACGCGCTGGTGACGGAGAGGTCCTCGGGGCCGGGGCCGTAGTCGCCCGCCAGGACGGCGTCGATGAGCTCCGCGACGTTGTGGGGCGTGCGCGGCTCGGGGTGTGACATGTGGAGTTCTCTCAAGGTGGTGGTGGAGGGGGAAAAGGTGGTCGAGGAGGTGGTGGCGCGGTCAGGGAAGGTCGGGCCAGGAAGTGGTCGACCAGGGGTGCCTCAGCTCGTCGAGCGAGGTGATCTCGTGCGGCTGCAAGGTGTCGATGTCCGGCGCGTCCGCGTGGTGCGCATAGGCGCTCTCGACATAGCGGTGACCCGTGTCCGCCGCGATGAAGACGTACGTACGGGAATCGTCGCGACGCCTTTCCCAGAGGGCCGTCAGATAGGCGGCCCCGGTGGAGAGACCGGCGAAGATTCCGCTGGTTCTGAGGAGGGAGACCGCGCCGGACACCGCGCAGCCGAAATTCACCCAGTGCACGCGGTCGTACGCCTTGTGCCGGACATTCTCGAATTCGATCGCGCTGCCGATACCGGCGATGATCATGTCCGGGTCGGCCACGCGCTCCGAACCGAAGGTGACGCTGCCGAAGGGCTGCACGCCGACCAGCGCCACATCGCGTCCCGCGTCCCGCAGATAGCCGGCGATGGCGCCGGTCGACGCCCCCGAGCCGACCCCGCCCACCAGGGCGAGCGGGCCCTCGGGGACTTCGGCGTCGATCGTGTCGGCCACGTCGCGGTAGCCGTAGTAGTGAATTCCGTCGTGGTACTGGCGCATCCAGTGGTACGACGGATTGGCCGCGAGTATCTCGGCGATGCGCCGCACTCTCAGCTCCTGGTCGAGCCGGAGATTCTTTGACGGCCGCACCTGTTCCAGCGTGGCGCCGAGGATGTCCAGCTGCACCCGCAGGGTGTGGTCCACGGTCGTGGAACCCACGATGTGGCATTTCATTCCGTAGCGGTGACAGGCGAGTGCCAGGGCCTGTGCGTAGATTCCGCTGGAACTGTCGATGAGGGTGTCGCCGGGTTTCACGGCGCCTGAATCCAGCAGGTGGCGGACCGCCCCCAGGGCCGAATAGATCTTCATCGTCTCGAACCGGAGGCAGACCAGGTCCGGCTCCAGGGATATGAGATCGGGTCTTTTCACCGCTTCGGCTATGTGGTCGTGCATGTCTGGCCTCTGCCCCCTGTGTTCGGTCGCCGAGCCGAGAGCATCACACTAGATGAAAATGATTGTCAAGACGGATAGAGCTGTGGCAGCCTGTGGTTCGCAGGGGGGCGCAGGGGGTGCAGGAGCGATGAGAGGAGATCCGTGAATCTGTCCCAGGAGGCCGGGCCGCGGCCCCGCACGGCGGGCGCGCGAGCGCCCGGAACCGCGGTGGGGGTCGGCGGAACGGGCGTGGGTGCCGCCTTCGGGACCTTCGGCGAGCTGCTTCAGGGCGTGCTGCCGGAGGAGGACGGGGACTTCCTGGTCACGCTGCCCGTCGCGCGCTGGACGATGGCCACGTTCCGGCAGGAACTCCACCCCGAGGCGGGTGTCGACGCCGGCTCCGGGGATGTGGTGGTCCGGCCCGCACGGAAGACCAAGGCGCTCCAACTGGCCCGTACGATCTGCGAGTTGGCGGAACGTCAGACCGGCGTGCGCTCCGGGGGAACCCTCCACGTCAACAGCGTCATCCCCGAGGGCAAGGGTCTGGCGAGCTCTTCCGCCGATCTGGTCGCGACGGCGCGGGCGGTCGGGCAGGCGCTGCGGGTCGAGATGCCGCCGGCCCGGATCGAGCGGCTGCTCGCGGACATCGAGCCCACGGACGGCGTGCTGTACCCGGCGATCGTCGCCTTTCACCACCGCACGGTGCGGCTGCGCGGCATCCTCGGATCGCTCCCGGTCATGGCCGTGGTGGGGATCGACGAGGGCGGTTCGGTCGACACGGTGGACTTCAACCGCATCCCCAAGCCGTTCACCCTGGCCGACCGCCATGAGTACGCCCGCCTGCTCGACCGGCTGGCGTGCGCCGTGCGCCGCCGCGACCTGGCGGAGGTCGGCAGGGTCGCGACCCGCAGCGCGCGGATGAACCAACTCCTGCGCCACAAATGGTCGTTGGAGCCGATGCGGGAGATCTGCCGGGAGGTCGGCGGCCTGGGCGTCGCCGTCGCGCACAGCGGCACGACGCTGGGGATCCTGCTGGACACCCGCGACCCCTCGTACACGCAGCGCGTCAGTGCGGCGGCGCGGGCGTGCGGGGAGCTCGCGGGTGGGGTGACGGTGTACCGGACGCTGAGTTTTCCCGGCGGGGCCGGAATCGCGCATCGTCCGGTTTGACGGACCGGACCGAGCTGGACCGAGCCGAGCCGAGCCGAGCCGGACCGAGCCGGGCCGAGCCGGACCGAGCCGAGCCGGGCCGAGCTGGACCGGGCCGAGCTGGACCGAGCTGGACCGGGCCGAGCTGGACCGAGCTGGACCGGACCGAGCTGGACCGAGCTGGACCGGACCGAGCCAAGCCCGACCGAGCCGGACCGGAACGAGCCGGACGGGACCGGGCCGGGATCGGACCGTGACCGGATCGGACCGGGACCGGGACCGAACCGGACCGGACGGGCCGAACCGGGACGGGGCCGAACCGGGACGGGACCGAACCGAACCGGACCGGACCGTACGGAACGCGGTTCCGCCTAGAAGAACACCCCGCACCGCAGCAGCACATTCGCGTAAGGAGTGGCCTCGCCGGTGCGTACCACCAGGCGGGCCGTCGCCGTGCGCAACTTGAGTTCCTCGTGCGGGATCAGGGTGAGGGGCGTGACGCGGGCGGCCAGGAGACCGGCCGTCGGCGGGTTCGCCTCCCTGACCTCCGCCGCCGCTGTGCCGCCCTCCGTCACGAGCTCGTCGAGCAGCCCGTCCAGCACCTCCGCGAAGGACGGCACCCCGGCCCGGAAGGCGAGGTCGACGACGCGCGGACCCGGCGGTATGGGCATGCCCGCATCGCAGATCAGGACCGTGTCCCCGTGGCCCAACTCGGCCAGGGCGCCGGAGAGATGGCGGTTGAGGATGCCGGTCTTCTTCATGCGGACAGCACCTCGATCTCGGCGGACGTGGGGTACGACTCCTGCGCGCCCCGCCGGGTGACGGAAGCCGCCCCGACGCGCGCCGCGTACGCGGCAGCCGTCGGCAGTTCGTCGCCCAGGCCCAGGCGCCAGGCCAGGGCCGCCGTGAACGCGTCGCCCGCGCCGGTCGTGTCCACCGCGTCCACCTTCGGGCTCGCCACCGTGACGGGGGAGCCTTCGCCGTCCGCCGTCAGGGCGCCCCGAGCGCCCAGGGTGATCACCACCGAGCGGGGGCCGAGGGCCAGCAGCGCCCGCGCCCAGTCCTCGGGGGAGTCCGCGGGGGCCGCGTCGTCGCCCGGGGTGTCCTCGCCCAGGATGTAGCGCGCCTCGTGCTCGTTCACCACCAACGGGTCGCAGGCGGCCAGGACTTCGGAGGGCACGGGAGCCGGTGGTGACGGGTTCAGTACGAAGCGGGTGGTCGTCGGCAGCGTGCGTACGACCTCCGTGACCGTCTCGACGGGGATCTCCAGCTGGGTCGAGACCACCCGGGACGCGGCGAGCAGGCTGCCCGCCGCGCGGATGTCCTCGGGGGTGAGCCGGGCGTTGGCACCCGGCGAGACCACGATGCTGTTGTCGCCCGACGGGTCGACGGTGATCAGCGCGACACCCGTGGGCGCCCCGCCGACCAGGACGCCGACCGTGTCCGCGCCCGCCGCCCGCTGCGAGTCGAGCAGCAGCCGCCCATGGGCGTCGTCGCCGACCCGCGCGAGCAGGGCGGTACGGGCGCCCAGGCGGGCCGCCGCGACCGACTGGTTGGCGCCCTTGCCACCGGGATGCGTGACGAGGTCGGAGCCGAGGACCGTCTCGCCGGGGGCGGGGCGGCGCTCGACGCCGATCACCAGGTCGGCGTTGGCCGACCCGACGACCAGGAGGTCGTACGTGGCGTCGTCGTGGTCGCGATCGCGGGCGTGCATCTGCTGACTCCAGTGTTCGGCCGGTGGGGTGCGGCGCGGTGGGCGGCGGGGGTGGGGCAGGGACACGGCAGGGTCAGGAGAAGTCGGCCACGTTCTTCTTCGTGACCACCTTCACCGGAACCTTGACCATCGTGGCGACGTCCTTGCCGCGCAGCGCCTTCACCGCGTTCCGCACGGCGATCCTGCCCAGCTCCTTCGGCTGCTGCGCCACCGAGGCGTACAGCGAGCCCGACTCGACGGCCTTGAGTCCGTCGGGAGTTCCGTCGAAGCCGACCACCGAGACGGACTTGCCCGCCTTGCCGCCGAGCGCCTTGGCGGCGCCGAGGGCCATCTCGTCGTTCTCGGCGAAGACGCCGTCGATGCCGGGGTTGGACTGCATCAGGTTCGTCATGACGTCCAGGCCCTTGGTGCGGTCGAAGTCCGCGGGCTGGGAGGCGACGACCTTGATGCCGGGGTATGCCTTGATGCCGTCGGCGAAGCCCTTGCCCCGCTCGCGGCTCGCCGACGTGCCCGCGACGCCCTGCAGCGTGACGATCTTGCCCTTGCCGCCCAGCTTCTCCGCGAGGGTCTTCGCGGCCAGCTTGCCGCCCGCCACGTTGTCGGAGGCGACGAGCGTCGCCGCCTTCGCCTTGTTCACACCGCGGTCGGCGGCGATCACCGGGATGTCCGACGTGTTGGCGCCGCGCACCGCCGGGCCCACCGCGTCCGAGTCGACCGGGTTGACGATGATCGACTTCATGCCTTCGCCGGTGAAGTTCTGCAGCTGGTTGGTCTGCTGCGACGCGTCGTTCTGCGCGTCCGTGACCGTGAGGTCGATGCCCGCCTTCTTGGCCTCCGCCTGCGCGCCCTCCTTCATCTGCACGAAGAAGGGGTTGTTGAGGGTGGAGAGCGACATGCCGACCTTCGTCGTCGTGCCGGAAGAGCCGTTGTTGAAGAAGGAGACGCCGCCGATCACGGCCGCCACCAGCACGGCGGCGATCCCGAACTTCAGGATTTGCGGCCCCTTCTTGCCGCCACCGGCCGCGGCCCCGGACGAGGCTCCGGGCGTCGCCCCCGCCTTCCTGCGCACCGTGTCGAGCAGCACGGCGAGCGCGATGACGACGCCGATGACGACCTGCTGCCAGAAGGCTGACACGGAAAGGAGGTTGAGGCCGTTGCGCAGGACCGCCAGGATCAGCGCGCCGATCAGGGTGCCGGACGCCTTGCCGACACCGCCCGCCAGGCTCGCGCCGCCGATGACGACCGCGGCGATCGCGTCCAGCTCGTAACCCTGCGCTGCCTGCGGCTGCGCGGAGACCAGACGGGACGCGAGGACGATGCCCGCGACGGCGGCGAAGAGGCCGGCGAGGCCGTAGATGACGAGCTTCTGCCGCTTGACGCGCAGCCCGGAGAGGCGGGCCGCCTCTTCGTTGCCGCCGATCGCGTACATGGAGCGGCCGATGTACGTACGGCCCAGGATGAGCGCCGTGATCAGACCCATCGCGACCATCACGATGACCGGGACCGGCAGCCAGCCGCCGATCGTGTCACCGAGGTTGGAGACCGAGTCCGGGAACGGGATCGGGCTGCCCTGCGAGATCACCAGGGAGAGGCCGCGGGCCACCGAGAGCATCGCCAACGTGGCGATGAACGGCGGGAGTTTGCCGTACGAGACGAGCAGTCCGTTGACGAATCCGCACGCTATGCCGGTGCCGACGGCCAGGACGACCGCGAGCCAGACCGGGAGCCCCTGCGAAGTCGCCGACCAGGCGAGGACGGTGGCCGAGAGCGCGGCCACCGAGCCGACGGAAAGGTCGATGCCCGCCGAGACGATGACGAAGGTGACGCCGAACGCGAGGATCGCGGTCACGGCGGCCTGTACGCCCACGTTGAGCAGGTTCTGGGTGGTGAGGAAGTCGCCGGACAGCAGCGACATCGCCACCAGGAGGACGACCAGGGCGCTCAGGGCGCCGTTGTCGAGCAGCACGCGGCGCAGACCGGTGGCGCCACCCGCGTTGCTCTTCAGCGTTTCAGTGGCCACGGGAGGCCTTCCTTTCGGTTGTGTCGTCCGTCTGAACTGCCGTGCTGCTGACGGCGAGTGCCATCACCGCGTCCTGCGTGGCGTCGTCCGCCGCGAGTTCGCCCGCGATGCGGCCCTGCGCCATGACGAGCACGCGGTCGCTCATGCCCAGGACCTCGGGCAGATCGCTGGAGATCATCAGGACCGCGTGCCCGGAGGCCGTCAGTTCGTTGATGAGCTGGTAGATCTCGACCTTCGCGCCCACGTCGATGCCGCGGGTCGGCTCGTCGAGGATCAGCACCTTGGTGTCCGCGAGCAGCCACTTGCCGATGACGACCTTCTGCTGGTTGCCGCCGGACAGCGTGCGCACGTGCTGGCCGAGCCCGGCCATCCGCACGCCGAGCTGCTCGGCGATCCGGGCCGCCGCGACGCGCTGCCCCTTGAGGTCCACGAGCCCGGAGCGCGTCGCCGAACGCAGCGTCACCAGGCCGAGGTTCTCCTGCACGGAGGCGTCAAGCAGGAGCCCCTGGCCCTTGCGGTCCTCCGGTACGAGGCCGATCCCTGCGCCCATCGCGGCGATCACGTCATGCCGGGGCAGCCGTTCACCGCGTACGTCGACGGAGCCCGCGTCGTACGGATCGGCGCCGAAGACGGCGCGCGCCACCTCGGTCCGCCCCGCCCCGACGAGCCCCGCGAGGCCGACGACCTCACCGGCCCGCACCTCGAAGCTGACGTCGTGGAAGACTCCGTCACGGGTGAGGCCCTGCACGGTGAGCAACGCGGCGCCGGTGTCCGGGCGTTCGCGCGGGTACTGCTGCTCGATGCTGCGGCCCACCATCAGCCGTACGAGCTCGTCCTCGGCGGTCGACGCGGGCACCTGGTCGACGCTGCGGCCGTCGCGCAGGACGGTGACGCGGTCGCCGAGTGCGGCGATCTCCTCGAGGTGGTGGGTGATGAAGACGACGCCGACGCCGTCCGCGCGCAACTGCCGCACGATCGCGAAGAGTTTGTCGACCTCCTCGCTGGTCAGGACGGCCGTCGGCTCGTCCATGATCAGGACGCGGGCCTCCAGGCTGAGCGCCTTGGCGATCTCCACCATCTGGAGCCGGGCGATGCCGAGTTCACGCACCTTGGCACGCGGCGACACCTGGACGCCGACCCGCTTCAGGAGCTTCTCGGCGGCCTCCTCCATCGCCTTGCGGTCGATCATCCCGAAGCGGCGCGGCTGGCGGCCCAGGAAGATGTTCTCGGCGACGGTGAGGTCGGGTACGAGATTGAACTCCTGGTAGATGGTGGCGATGCCGAGCCGCTCGGCGTCCTGCGCGCCGTGGATGCGGGTTTCCTTCCCGTCCACGAGGATGCGGCCGCTGTCGGGGCGGTAGGCGCCGGAGAGCATCTTGATGAGCGTGCTCTTGCCCGCGCCGTTCTCGCCGAGCAGGACGTGCACCTCGCCGCGGCGCAGGTCGAAGTCGACCGAGTCGAGGGCGACGACGCCGGGGAAGGTCTTGCGGATGCCTTCGATGCGCAGCAGTTCGGCACCCTGCGGCGTCTCGGCCGCGTCGCGCTCTGTGCCGGGCCCTGTACCGGGCTCTGCGTCGTGCTCTGCGCCGGGCGGCAACTCGTCAGGGCTGCTCACGTGGTGCTCCTCGCTGCTCACGCGGTGCTCCTCTGGTCGGTGGGGGACTCGCCGCAGGAGCGGCGTACGACGAGACGGGCGGGCAGGGTGACGGACTGCGGGCGCCTGCCCTCGATCAGGTCGACCAGGGCCTGCACGGCGGCCCGGCCCAGATCGCCGGTCGGCTGGGCGATGGCGGTGATCGGCGGATCGGTGTGCACGAACCACGGGATGTCGTCGAAGGCGGCGAGCGCGATGTCGTGCGGGACGCGCAGGCCGTGCGCGCGGATCGCGTCGAGCGCGCCGAGCGCCATCAGGTTGTCGGCGGCGAAGACGGCGTGCGGCGGCTCGGCCAGCGCGAGGAAGCGCTCGGTGGCGCGGCGCCCGCTGTCGGCCTGGAAGTCGCCCTGCCCGATGTAGTCGTCGGGCAGCGGCAGCCCGTACGCGCCGAGTGCGTCCCGGAAGGCCGCGACGCGCTCGCTGCCGGTGGTGGTGGCCGCGGGCCCCGCGATGATCGCGAGCCTGCGGTGGCCGATGGCGTGCAGGTGGGCGACCAGGTCACGGACGGCGTCACGGCCGTCGGCGCGGACGACGGGGACGTCCACGCCCGGGATCCAGCGGTCCACGAACACCATGGGGGTGCTGGAGCGCGCGGTGTCGAGCATCAGCGGGGAGCCGCCGTCGGTGGGGGAGACAAGCAGCCCGTCGATGCGGCGGTCCAGGAGCGTGCGGACGTGGTGGTCCTGGAGCTCGGGCCGCTCGTCGGCGTTGCCGATGATCACGCTGTAGCCGAGCGCGCGGGCCGCCTCCTCGACGGAGCGGGCCAGGGCCGTGAAGTACGGGTTCAGTACGTCGCTGATGACCAGGCCGAGCGTGCGGGTCTGGGCGGTGCGCAGGGAGCGTGCCACGGCGTTCGGGCGGTAGCCGAGGCTCTCTATCGCGGCGAGGACGCGGGCGCGGGCCCCCGGGCTGACCGAGGGGTGACTGTTCACGACGCGCGAGACCGTGGCGACGGATACGCCTGCCTCGGCCGCGACGTCCTTGATGCTCGCCATCGCCGGTCCACCTCCTTGTGGAATCGATTACACGGAGGATTGGAATCGATTACACGGGTGGGTGGCAAGACCCTGAGGGGGCAGCGAGACCAGATTGTGATGCGGGGTGCTCAGGTGAGCGGCCGGGGCGGAAGCGCCGCCCCGGCCGCTACCGGATCACTTGAAAGGCACCGAACTGCTCCTCGCCTCAGTCCGGCGGTGGGATCTGGACCGGCACCGACTTCAGACCGTTGATGAAGTTGGAGACCAGGCGCTTGGGCGGGCCGGCGAGTCGGGGCGGTGTGGGGTGTGCGGCGCGGAACTCCTCGTACAGAACCCGCAGTTGCAGCCGTGCGAAGTGGGCGCCCAGGCAGACGTGCGGGCCCTCGCCGAAGGAGACGTGGGGGTTGGGGGAGCGGGACAGGTTCAGGCGGTGGGGGTCGGTGAAGACGCGTTCGTCGTGGTTGGCGGAGGCGTGGAAGACCACCACCTTGTCCCCGGCGCGGACGGGCCGTCCGGCCGGCGCCGTGTCCCGGGTGGCCGTGCGGCGGAAGGTGAGCACGGGCGGGTGGTGGCGCAGGAGCTCGTCCACGGTCGTGGCGATCGGCGCCTCGCCCCGCTGGAAGCGGCGGTACTCGTCCGGGTGCTCGGCGAACGCGAGGAGGCCGCCGGGCGCGGCGCTGCGTACGGTGTCGTTGCCCGCGACGGTGAGCAGGAAGAAGAACATCTCCAGCTCGGGGCCGGTCAGTTCGGGGTCCGTCGCGAGGGTGGTCATGATGTCGTCGGCGGGTTCGCGGCGCTTGTGTGCCGCGAGGTCCTGCGCGTAGGCGAACATGTCGCGCAGCATCGCGGGTGAGCGCGGGTTGACGGGCTTGCCGTCCGGGCCGAGGCTCAACTCACCCGCTTCGTCCGGGTCTTGATAGCCGATCACGCGTTGCGTCCAGTGCAGGAGCAGGCCGCGGTCGCTCTCGGGGGCGCCCAGGAGATCGGCGAGATTGAGCAGCGCGTAGTCGTCGGTGACGGCCGTGACGAGATCGCAGGTGCCGTCGGAGTCGCGGGCCCGGTCCGCCGCCGTCGCGAGGAGGGTGCGGGCCCGCTCGCGGACCAGGTGCTCGAAGCGCTCCACACGCCTGGGCGTGAAGGCCCGGCTGACCAGCCGCCGCAGCCGGCCGTGGTGCGGGGGGTCCTGGTTGAGCATCATGCGGCGGATGAACGGAAGGTCGTCCGGGTCGGGATCGCGGATCTGGGTGGCGCCCAGGTGCGAGGAGTACGTGGTGGAGTCCCGCAGGACACGGACGACGTCCGCGTGGCGCGTGACCGCCCAGAAGCCGGGGCCCGCCGGCCAGTCGAGCACGCGCGGCTCCTCCTGCCAGGCGACGGGGTGCAGGTCCCGGAGCAGGCGATAGCGGTCGTGCGGGACCCCGGCCGCGTACTGCCGCGGGTCGAACACATCGGGGACCGTGGCGGTCTCATCGCCTCCGGGTGCGGTGATCTGCCTGCTCCTTCCGCTCGGCGTCCGATGCGCGGCGCGCGGCTGTCCTCGTGGGGTGTCGCTGTCCTTGTGGCGTGCGGCTGGACTCGTGACGTACGGCTGTCCTTGCGGCGTTCGGTCGGCCTCTTGGCGAGCTGCCGTCTCTGCGACGTGTCCCTGCCTCCTGACCGGCCGCTGCCCTCATGACGCCCCCTTGCTCGTGCGGCGTGCGGGTGGCGGCCTGGTGCGCCGCTGCCCTCGCGAGGCGCCGCTGGTCTCTCGACGTGCCCCTGCCTCTGCCCTTACCCATCCGCCCGCAGGAACTCCTCCACGGCGCTGACGAGTGCGAGCGGCGTCTCGTCCATCGCGTAGTGGCCCGATTCCGGGAGTTCGGTCAGTTCGCCGCGTGCGTACCAGTGCAGCCATGTCCGGCGCATCAGATCCGCCCCGAGTGCCGGATCCAACGCCCCGACCACCGCGAGCGCCGGGACGGTCGAGCCCTCGATGCGGTCGTGGAAGTCCTCGCGTGCCCAGGAGTCCAGCCAGGCGCGGAAGGCCTTGGTGTCGCTGACGGCGAGGGAGCGCGTCACCATGCGGTCCAGCCAGGCCGCCGGCCGTACCCCGCCGGTGGTGAAGTCGATGATCGCGCGGCGGTTCTCCGGCAGGTGGTCGGCTTCGGAGAACAACTGCCATTGGTCGGCAGGGAGGTCAAGGCCGGACGCCGGTACCGGGGAGACGCCGACCAGTCTGCGGACCCGGTGCGGGGCGATCGCGACGACCCGCTGGGCGACGCTCGCACCCATCGAGTGGCCGATCAGGGAGAACCGCTCCCAGCCGAGGTGATCGGCCAGGCGGACCACATCGGCCGCTCCCTCGGAGGTCGTGTACGCGCCCGAGGCGTCCTTCGCCTCCCCGTAGCCGCGCAGGTCGGCCACCGCGTACCGGAACGAGGTGCGGTCGAGATCCGCGAGCACCGGCGCGTACGCCGAGCGGTCGGCCAGCCAGCCGTGCAGGGCGATCACCCGGTGCGGCCCGTCGCCCAGCAGGGCATGGGGAAGCGTGAAGGAGGCCACGTCGACTCCGATCAGCGTCAGCGTCAGGAAGGGCCGCCCGTTGGGGCCCGCGCCCCACCGTGGCCCCAACGCACCCGCACCGCAAGGGCGCGCGGCGTCAACCGGCTGCGGGGCACGGGGGAGTCAGGTGAATCCCCGTGAATAGGGGAAACTTGGCGGACGGCCTGCGACGGGGGCACGCGGTTGGTCAGAATGTGGCATGGCCATCCGTCGCCTCAGCTACCGGCTCGACGAGGAGCCGGACACCGGAGCCGTCCGTCTGATCCCCGCATCGGCGGGCCCGCAGGAGCAGGAGAAGGAACAGACCCCTGAAGCAGGGGAACAGACTCCCGAATCAACGGAATTGGCCGCGCACGTACTGGCCGTCGGACACCGTCAAGGCCTCAGCCGCAGCAGACTCCCGGACGGCGGCGGCCTTCTGTGCAGCACGGACTGCAGCACGGGCCGCGGCACGGACCGCGGCACGGACCCCAGCGCAGACGCCGAGCTTCGCGTCGACGTCTCGTACGCGCAGAGCACCGAAGAACTGCCCCTGCCCTCAACCGATGTGCGGCCCGAAGACCTGACCGCCTTCGCCCGCGAACACGCCCCCCGCGTCGAACCCTTCCTCGCCGATGTGCGTCGTCTGTTCGACGAGCGGGCCGGACGGCAGATCGTCGTCGCCGAGCACGACCCGCGGACCGTGACCCGCTGGATCACGCTCGCCTGTGCCTCGCTGCCCGATACGTACGCCAAGTCCCTGACGTTCACCACCTGGACCGCCGAACCGCGCCGCGCGCCGCAGCAGATCCTCGGCATCGGCCCGGACGCGGACTTCGACCGGTTCGACGGGCCGACGCTCGACCACTTCTACCGCGTGCACGACGGGGTCGGCGGCCAGGGCAGCACGCCGACGCACGACACCTGGGCCGAGGTGACCGCCCGGCAGTGGATCGAGGGGCCACCGCCCCGGCCGGGCCCCGACGACGACCCGTTCGCGCTGACCCGCCCGACCCTCGACGTACGGCAGCTCGCCGCGATGTCCGACGGCGCCCGCCGTGACATCGCCCGCGCCCACGCCGCGTCATTGGCGCAGGAGAGCGCGGGCAGTGCGGTCGTCGACGAGCTGGCGCTCTGCCAGGCGCTCGGCGCCGAGGACCGCACGGCGGCCGAGCCCCTGGCCCTCGCCCTGGTCCGGCACTACGTATCCGTCGCCGAGGACCAGGAGACGCTGCCCGACCTGGCTGCCTGCGAACGGCTCCCGCTGAGCGCCGACGCCTGGCTGCGGCTGCGCGGCGAGTTCGGCGCGCGCGCCGACGACGCGCTGCGGCGCAGGCTGCGCTCGTCCGTCGGCACCTGGACCGAGCCGCTACGGCTCGCGCTCGCCATGGGCGCGGACGCGGGGCCGGGGCTCGAAGAGGCCATGGAGCGGCTCGCGGGGGCGCTGCTCAACCCCGGGCGGCGCGAGTGCGCCCAGGCCGTCGAGGTCCTGGAGGCGATCGGCCACACGGGACTGAACCGGCGGGTCCTGCGGCTGCTCGCCGGGAGGATGACCGACCAGCAGCTCTACAAGCTGCGCGACCTCGCCAACTCGACGCAGGGGGAGTGGCTGCGGCGGCACGTCGAGGCCGGTGAGGCGCCCCCGCCCCTGCGGCTCGTCGAGGCCGCCGCCCGCTGGCAGCGGCAGCCGCACTGCCTGCGCGGCGCCCGGCTCTTCGCCGCGCTCGCCGAACTGCTCCCGGGCGGCCGGGTGGAGGACGCGGCGACGGTGAAGCTGCTGTGGCGTCTGGTGTGGGGCGGCTCCCAGCCCGACAGCGCCGCCGTGGCGGAGCTCGTCCGCGTGTGCCCGACGCGGCTGATCGTCGAGGCGGGCTTCGGCATCCGTCTCGTGGTCCGGCTCAGGTCCCCGCAGCGGGTCGACTCCGAGCTGGTCGACTTCGCCCGGGACCTGCGGGCGGAGGACCAGCTCAACAAGGTGGAGCGGGCCACGATCAAACTCCTCGTCGCGGCCCAGGACTTCGCCGAGGGACGGCTGCCCCTGCGCCCGGCCGTCGAGCGCATCCGCGACCAGAGCGAGCGTGCCCTGCCGCTCAGCGACGCTCTGCGGGAAGGGACCGGCGCCTGGATAGGGCGGGGGTTCGCCGGGGCGCCGCCCGTCGAGCTGTGCCACCGTCCCGCCCTGGACTTCCTGATGAGGACGGGTGAGGACGTCCTGGCGCCCTATCGCGAGATGCTCCTCGACGAGGACGTACGGGAACGCCTGATCCGTGAACTGCCCCGCAGGCCCGCGGAGATCGCCGCCCTCTACCACATCTGGCGCCCCCGGCAGGGGCGGCAGATCACGACGGCCTGGCAGCGGGTCGCCGACGAACTGCTCACCCGCGTCCTCGCCCCCGTGGTGCCGCACCTGGACGACTGGACGCTGGGCGAGATCGCCACGGAGATCGCCCGGCAGCCGCACGGGCGGGGCCCGGGACGGGTCCAGGAATGGAACGCCTGGCGCAGCAGACAGGCGCCCCTGTAAGCCCCTGAGTACACCCACAGACGCGCGAGAGGACCAGCGTGAGGAAGACCAGCGACACCAGTGTGACCGTCGAGGCCGACAGCGCCGCCGACAACTTCCCCGGCGGAAGCATGGCCAACCGGCCCGTCCACTTCATCTGGATGCTCGACTGCTCGGGCTCCATGGGCGTGAACGGCAAGATCGGCGAACTGAACTTCGCCATCCGCGAGGCCATCCCCGAGATGCAGCAGGCCGCCGAGTCCAACCCGGCCGCCTCCCTGCTCGTACGCGCCATCTCCTTTGCCAGCGGCGCCAGTTGGCACGTGAGCGAGCCGACCCCGGTGGACCGCTTCGCCTGGGACGACGTGCACACGTACGGCGGCACCGACATGGGCGCGGCGTTCAAGCTCGCGGCGGGCGCGCTGCAGACCCCGCCGATGCCGCAGCGCGCACTGCCCCCGGTGCTCGCGCTCGCCTCCGACGGGCAGCCCACCGACGACTGGCGCGCGGGCCTGCGCGAGATCGACGCGACGCCGTGGGGCAAGCGTGCCGTGCGGGTCGCGGTGGCCATCGGGGACGACGCGGACAAGAGCATGCTCAAGGAGTTCCTCGGCAACCCCGAGCTCGAACCCCTGCAGGCCAAGAACCCCCGCCAGCTCGCCGCCGCCATCCGCTGGATGTCGACGGCCGTGGTGAAGGACGCGTCGACGCCGAAGGTCGAGGACGCCAGGCCCGCGTCGCCGCTCGGACCGGCGCCGCTGACCAAGGGCGACGAAGACGACATCTGGTGAGCGGGCCATCGACACCGGCGCGGACAGAGGCCGCGACCGGCGGCTGGGCCATCGTCGGCGCCACGGTCAAGGGCGTCGGCAAGAAGTACAGCCAGGACAGCTGCGACACCCTCTCCGTCGCCCAGGGGCGCGCGGCCGTGCTCACGGTGGCCGACGGGCACGGTTCTGCCGCGCACTTCCGCAGCGACCTCGGGTCCCGGTGGGCCGTCGAGGAGTTCACCGCGTGCGCGGAGGGCTTCGCGCGGGAAGTGGTGCGTGTCGGCGCCGACGCCACGGGCTGGACGGGGCTGCGCGCCGAGGCCCGCAGGCTGCCGCAGCAGGTGGCGCACCGCTGGCGTGAGCGCGCGCTGCTGCACGACTGCAACTCCCCGGCGAGCGGCGGGCCCCGGCTGCCGGGCGGCGCGGGTGGCGGCGGGCCCGACCTCGCCGTGTACGGCAGCACCCTCATCGGTGCCGTACTGACCGAACGCATGCTGTTCTGCTGGCAGTTGGGCGACGGTGACATCGTCCTCGTGGACGCGGACGGCGTCCCGCACACACCGCTCTCGACGGGGCCCGACATGGGGGACGAGACGGACTCGCTGTGCGAGCCGGAGCCGTGGCGCAAGATGCGCACGCACTGGCAGCCGTTCACCGCGGGCGCGCCGCCCGCCGTGCTCATCTCCACCGACGGGCTCTCCAAGAGCTTCGCCGACCACCAGGGGTTCCTGGACTTCGCCACCGGCGTCACCGAGCGCGCCGCGGACCAGGGCGTGCCCGCGGTGCAGGCGCAGCTCGCGGACTGGCTCGAGCGCGCCGCCAAGTACTCCGGTGACGACACGACGTTCGTGGGCGCCTTCGCGGCCACGGCGAAAGCTGAGAAAGGAAGCGCATGGTGAACGGCATGCTCGCCGCCGGAAAGACCCTGGTGGCCGAGTCGGGGGAGAAGGTCACGGTGGCCGAGCTCTTCGGCTCCGGCGGCCAGGGCGAGGTCTACCGCGTGACGACGCCGCAGGGCGATCGCGCGCTGAAGTGGTACTACCCGCAGCTGGCCGACGCCCGCCAGCGGCAGATCCTCGAAGGGCTCATCGCACGCGGCTGGAGCGACGACCGCTTCCTCTGGCCGACCGCCATAGTCCTCGACCCGGAGGGCCCCAGGAGCGGCGCGCCCGGCTTCGGCTATCTGATGGACGTACGCCCCTCGCGCTTCCAGGACCTGCCCGCGCTGTTCCGCCGCGACCCCTCGGTGTCCGCCGCGACGATGCGCACGCTGGTCACCGTCGCGCTGCACACCGTCGAGGCGTACCGGTCGCTGCACTCCAGGGGCATCGCCTACCGCGACATCAACTGGGGCAACATCTTCTTCGACCCGCGCACCGGGGACGTCCTGGTGTGCGACAACGACAACGCGGTGGTGGAGGGCGAGTCCGCCGCCGTCGCGGGGACCATGGACTTCATGGCGCCCGAGCTGGTCCGGCGCGACAAGGGGGCCCAGCCGGGCACCCAGACCGACCTGCACTCCCTCGCCGTCCTGCTCTTCCTGCTCCTCATGAACGACCACCCGTTCAACGGCGCGCAGGCCCTGCAGATCCGCTGCATGGACGAGGCCGCCAAACGCCGTCTCTACGGCACCGATCCGGTCTTCGTCTACGACCCCTCCGACACCCGCAACCGCCCTGTGCCCGGCGAGCAGCCGACCGTGGTCGCCACCTGGGGCGCGCTGCCGCCGATCCTGCGCGACCTGTTCGTCCGTACCTTCACGGAGGGGGTACGGACCCCGGTCAAGCGGGTGCGCGAGTCGCAGTGGTGCGACGCCCTGAGCCAGGTCCTGGACGCCATCACCCAGTGCGGCTCGTGCGGCAAGCAGAACCTCACGCAGCCGGACGGAGCGGCCCCCGACTGCTGGAAATGCGGCCGTACGCTGATTCTGCCGCCCCGGCTCGAACTGGTCACCGGTACGGGGACGTCGCGCACCCGGCGCGGCATCAGGCTGGCCCCGAGCGCCCGGGTCTTCGCCCATCACCTGGTCGAGTACCCCGACCGGCACGACTTCCGGGCGGTCGTGGGCGAGGTGACGGCGCATCCCCAGAACCCGGGGAGGTTCGGCCTCACCAACCACACCAAGGACGTGTGGACCGCGCGCAAGGACGACGGGACCGTGCGGGACGTGGAGCCGGGGCGCACGATCGCGCTGCGGGCCGGGCTGCTCCTCGAGTTCGGGGGCGGGGCGGAGGCGGAGGTGCGGGACTAGAAGGCAGGCGGAGGCGCGGGATTCGAGGGAGGCGCAGGCGCGGGACTTGAGGGAGCCGGAGGCTGCTTCGCGCGCCACCGCCGCCACCACGCCCGCCACCAGGGGTCGGCCACCGGGGGGAGTGCCGGCACCGGTGGCGGCGCGGCCGGCAGCAGGGCCTGCGCGGAGGGCGCCGCGATGGCCACCGCGTCCGGCCGGGGCAAGGCGGTCACGGTGAACCGGCACTCCGCCGGGGAGACCTGGAGCTCCACGGCCCGCCCCGAGACATGCTGGCTGCGGGCCACCCGCCGCTCCCCGCCCCGTACGCCGTCCTCCCAGGAGATCAGCGCGAGCACGGCGGGCTCGGGCCAGTCGAACTGCAGCTCGGCGCGGTCGGCGGCCACCCGCCGCACCTCCAGGTCCCGTACCTCCCCCTGGCGTTCGACGACCACGTTCGGCCCCGAGACGGCACGGTCGCCGAGCACGCTCACGGCCGTCATCCGCAGCCGCTCGCGGGGCGGCGGCAGAACGTCGGCGGAGGTCGGCGCGACACCGTCGGGCGGGGCCAGCCTGCCGACATGCTCGGACACGTCGGCGCCGGGCGGGACGGGGTGCGCGAACCACGGCACCAGGTGGCCCTCGCCGCGCGAAGGCGGCCGCCACGCGATGCGTACGCGGCCGTCGTCGAGGCGCCGGACGCTGAGCTCGTCCACCGGCGAGGGCCAGCGGTCGGCGCGGGCCGTGACGGTGCGCCCCGGCGACCAGACGAGGCGGCCGGTGGGGCCGGGGTAGCCGCAGCGGACCTCGTAGACGTACAGGCCGACGGGGAGCGGTGCGTCCAGGAGCTGGTCGTGCTCGCAGAACACCTGTTGTCCCGGGCCGCTTTCGCCGTCGGCCGTCCGCACGACGGCGACCTCCAGGGCCGAGGGGTCGGGCCGCCACCGCACCCGTACGCCGTCGGGTACGGCTTCGACGCGCAGCTCCGAGACGTCCGGAGTGAGCAGCACCTGCGTGGTGACGCGCGGCACCCCGGCGATGTGGCCCCGGCGCAGCGGGAACACGGCGTAGCGCAGGGGGCGTCCGGTGGGGGGATCGGGGTCGACCGCGGTGCGGGCACTGCCGGCCGAGGAGACCTCGACGGCGTGTTCGGGGGCGCCGTCGGGGTACCGGAGCACGCGGTACGACACCGTGTCCTGGCCGCGGCTCGGGGCGTGCCAGGACAGCCGTACGGTCCGGTCGTCGACGGCGGCCGTCACCTGCGCGTCGGCGGAGGCGAAGGGGTCGTCGGCCAGGAGCGCGGCGACGCGCAGGAGGCCCGCTTGCGCGTCCACGTCGTCGTGGGCCTGCCGCAGGGCCCCGAGCCAGGCTGCCGCCGCGCCACGGAGATCACCCCTGTCGGCCAACTGCGCTGCGGTGTCGGTGAGGTGGTGAACGGACTCGGAGCGGGCGTGGAGGGTGCCGAGCACGGCGGCCAGTACGTGGTCCGCGGGGGCCGGTGGGATCAGCCGCGCGAGCCGCTCGGCCTCGCGCAGCCGGGGGCCCGGCCAGATGTCGGCGAGGGTCTCGGCGGCGTGCCGGGCGGTACCGGCCGCGGGGAAGCGGACGGCGGCGACGGCGTCCACGAGCAGGCCGGCCTCGGCGCGGTGGACGCCGAGGGCCACGGCGTGCGCGGCGGAGGGCGGTGCCTGGTCCGCGGCCCCGTCGCTGAGGCGGCAGCACAGTTCCCACAGCACGAGGCGGCGCAGGCCCATCGGGTCTTCGAGCAGGACGGATTCCAGGACGGCCACGACGGCGGCCGCGTCCAGGGCGCGCGGATGGTCCGATGCGAGCCACCGGGCGCGGCAGTCCTGGACGTAGGCCCGGTCGACCCGCTGCCACAGGCCGCCGCGGGCAGGGAACCACAGGCCGTCCAGGACACGGAACCCGTCGTCGGCCGCCGCCTTCGGCAGGTTGCCGAACAGGGCCTGCGTCGACTGCGCGGGCGACTGTGCGGGTGCGGGAGCGCGGAGGGCGTCGGCCGCGTGCCGGAAGCTCAGTTTCCGCAGGGTCTCGCGCAGCGCCTGGTAGCCGCTCATCGCCGGGGTCGCGGGCAGCGCGGGCAGGGGCAGCCCCGCTCCGTCGTCCGGCGGGCGCTCGCCGGGGTGCCAGTCCGTCATGGCTCAGCCGCCCGGCGTCGTGTAGAAGTACACCCGGACCTTCGCGGTCGACGCGGGGTCGCCCAGGTTGTGGAAGTCGTCCGTCGCCGTCTTCTTGGTGAACATGCCCGGACGGCCCTTGCCGAGCAGCGAGTTGACGCGGTGGGCGTACGCCTCGCCGTTCCTGGAACCGCCGAACGTCAGCACGAGCGCTGCCTCCCGGCCCGCCCACTTGCCGGTGTTCTTGTGGATCTGCGTGACCAGTTCACTCTTCCCCGCACCCTCGACCCGGAACTCCTCGGGCCGCAACTCCACCGAGCGGGGGCCCGTCGGGCTGGGTGAGGCGGACGGCGAGGGCTTCGCGCCGTCCTTGGCCGCCTTGGGCCGGTCGGCCAGGGGGTCGGGTCGGTCGGCCATCGACACCAGGGCGAGTACGAGCAGCAGATCGGCGAAGAGCCACCCGGCAAGAACCACCACACTGACCCGCCCCCGGCCCCGCGGTCGGCTCACGCGTCACTCCCGCCGGGCGGCTGGTCGCGCGGCGGTGCGTCGACGGGACCAGCGGGGGAGGGGATGTGCCGCCCCCGGGCGGGCAGCACACGGGTCGCTTCACTGCGGAGGCTGTCGTCGGAGTGCTGGGCGCCATCGGAGCCATCGACAGCTTGCCCGACGGGTGCTTGCCGGGCGTCTACTTGTCCGGCACCGTCTTGCCCGGCACTCGTGTGTCCGGCCGCTACTGGTCCGGGGCCCGCGTGTCCGGCTCCCGCTTGCCCTGCGCCTTCTGGCCTCGTGCCCGCGTGTCCGGCGGCTGCTTGTCCGGCGCCTGCGTGTCCCGTGCTCGCATGTCCGGCGCCTGCTTGCCCCGTCCCCGCCTGCCCGGCACCTGCTTGCCCCGCGCCTGCATATGCGGTGCCGCCCGCCTGCCCGGCGCCCTCTGGTCCCGGACCCGCGCGTCCAGCTCCCGCTGGCCCAGCGCCCGCGTATCCGGCGCCCGCTTGCCCCGCGCTTGCGGGTCCCGGGCCCGTCTGCCCGGCACCTGCTTGCCCCGCGCCCGCATTCCCGTTAGCGGGGTACCCATAGCCGCCCGCAGGACCCCCGTTCGATCCGGCCCCCGCATGACCGTTCCCGCCGACCCCGAACCCGGCCGCCGCCGGTACCGTCCCCGGCAGCTCCGATGCCCCCACCAGCGCCCCGATCCGCGCGTCCAGCCGTGCCGCCGCGTCCTGCCAGTGTGCCGCCGCCGCGTCCCACCGTTCCGTCGCCTCGCGCATTCCCTCCACCGCGTCGCCCGTGCGACCGGTGCTGGCGACCAGTGCCTGTGAGGCCCGGTCGGTGGCCGCTGCCACCGATTCCGACTTGGTGACCAGGGACTGCTGGGCGGCGATCAGGGACTTCAGGGAGGCCTCGACCGTGTCGCCCGCCGCCTTGACGCGGTCGGCGATGCCGCGTGCGGCGTCCGTTCCGGCCACGCTCGCCTTGTCCGCCGCCGTCCGGCCGTCGCGCAGGGTCTGCTCGATGCGGGACGCCGCGACGCCCAGCTTCGGCACCTCGACGGTGAGCGCGTCCGCCGCGGCCTTCAGCGCGTCGATGGACGCGCTCACCGCGGTCGTCGTACCGGTGAGCGCCTTGTGGCTGGTCTCCGCCTTCGACGCGAGCTGCCGCATCTGGGTGGCCGCCTTGGTCAGCTCGGAGGTGAACTGCTGCGGCGAGGCGCTGCGGTGCGGGGCCAGCACCATCTGCGTACGCGTGAGGACGGATGCGAGTGCGGCCAGCAGCCGCTCCCGCTCGCCCTGCTGCTCCGTCTCCTCGCGGTCCGTACGCGCCCGCACCCTCGCGTGCCATACCGAGAGCAGGACGAGCAGCGCGATCAGGATCACCGCCATCAACGCGACGTTCTCGAAGCGGCCGAGGGCCGACAGGTGGCCGCCGAAGCCGGACTGCCACAGCTGGAGGAAGGGCCGCGTCGACTCCTTGGGGTCCTCCTTGCTCAGCTCGCCGTACGCCCGCACCGCCTCCCGCAGGCCGAACCACGTCACCAGGAGCGGGATGAAGACGAGGATCCCGAGCGCCGCTTCGAGGCGGACGTCGTGCCGCCCGGCCTGCCCGACGGGCGGGGTGACCACGCTCTCCGGGCGTACGTAGGCGTCCACGAGGTCCACCTCGGCCCACCGGTCCAGCTGGTGCGGTGGCTTCAAGTCCTGTGCGAGCACGGTGAGTTCGGCGGACCGTGGTGCGAGCGATGGATGGGCTGCCAGACGCCGCAACTCGTCGATGAGTTTCTGCTCGTCCAGCAGTTCTGCGGGCGTCAAACGCTTCCCCCTGCTCTCGGGCCCCGCCGGTTCCTCCCGTCGCGGTTCAACCGCCGCAACAGGGCCTCGGCATCGGCGTGTTCAGGATCCCATGTGAGGCACTTCCCCAGGGCCTCAATCGCCTCATCGCGTCCCCCGAGTCGCTCCACCTCGACCGCGTGCCGGTAGGTGCGCTCGGCCAGGAGCCCGCGCACCCGTTCGCTGGTCGGGTCATGGCCGTACGCGCACCGCAGCCACCGCTCGGCGTCGGGGAAGTGGCCGGGCGCGGTGTCGGCCATCGCCGCCGCGCAGTGCACGTCGATCATCGCGTCGAGCACGTCGGCCCCGGCCGCCTTGGTGGCCGCCCCGAGCCACGCCGTGTGCGAGGCGTGCACGGCATCCTCATAGCGACCGAGCTCCAACAGGCTCTGCGCGCGCGCGAGTTGGCGAAGGGCGATCCGGTCGGCGGGCGGCGGAGTCGCCGCCTCGACAGCATCCGGGGCCGCCATTTCCGCGGGCGTCATCTCCGGGGGCGCCACATCAACCCTCGCCCCCTCCCCGGGCGCCTTCGACGTGAGCGTCTCCAGCAGCGCCCCCGCCTCCGCCACGATCCCCCGCAGCAGCGTCACCGCCTCCTTGGTGCGCCCCTGCCCCGCCAGCACCCGCGCCCGCTCCACGTCCCGGCGCGGCGCCCCGCCCCGCCCCGATTCCCCGCCCCGCCCCGGCTCCCCGCCCCCCACCAGCGTGGCCGTCAGGGCGGGTGCGTCCGAGAGCGTGTCGTCGGCCGGGTCGGCGGGCTGCAGCGGACCCTCCTCCAGCGCGGCGGACCCGGCCGCGCCGCCCGCGAGCCGCACCGCGTGCTTCAGCGCGCCCAGGGCGAGCAGCTCGGGCGGCGCCTGCACCCGATGCCCGCCGAGCTCCGCGACCCCCGAACCGACCTGCTCCATCAGGGTGTTGCCGCCCGTCAGGAGCAGCGTGTCGACGTCCGCGGGCGTCATCCCCGACTGATCGAGGAGCGAGCGCGCGCGATCCACCGTGCGCCGCACGTGCAGGGCGAGGAAGGCGTCCAGATGGGGCCGGGTGATCCGCACCTCAAGGGGCGGCCCCGTCCCCACGTCCAGGGACAGCTCCGCGGCCCCCGCGCTCCCCGGCGTGCTCAGCGCCTCCCGCGCCTCCTGCGCCCCCGCCCGCAGCGCGAGCCACAGCTCCGGGGCCACCCCCGAAACCGATCCGGGCCCCCGGTGCCTGCGCAGCAGCCGTACCGCCGACGAAAGCACCTCACCGTCGAACGCGCGTCCGCCCGAGGTCGCCGCCCCCTCGTGGCCGAGCGCGCGGTAATGTCCCCGCACACCGCGGACCAGGCCGATCTCGAACCCCTCGTACCCCATCCCGTACACGAGGAAAGTGCCGCTCTCCCGCTCCGACGCATGCCCGACGACCGCGGCCATCGCGTCGCTGATGAGCCGCGCGGGCGCGAGCCCCGCCTCGCTCGCCGCGTCCAGCAGCGCGGCCCGCTGGGCCGACCGGTAGGCGGCGGGCACGCTGATCACTGTCTGTGCGACCGTCCCCGACGACTCCGCCTCGACCCGCTCCCGCA
The DNA here is from genome assembly GCF_042667685.1 of Streptomyces sp. NPDC057302. Classification (NCBI taxonomy): domain Bacteria; kingdom Bacillati; phylum Actinomycetota; class Actinomycetes; order Kitasatosporales; family Streptomycetaceae; genus Streptomyces; species Streptomyces sp. NPDC057302. The sequence continues at coordinate 38,616 of NZ_JBHUZJ010000038.1, forward strand.
GCCGCCGCAGCATCCGCACCACCAGGCGCTCCGCCGGGACGGAAGACCCCAGCGCCAGGACCGGCCGCCCGCTGCCGAGGCGGCTCTTGAGGCCGGGGAAGGAGACGGGCAGCACGCCCGCCGGGGCGGGCTCGCACAGCGGCCAGGGCCAGTCGCCCGCCGCGCCGTCGAGCCGTCGCGCGGCCTCTCCCGGCAGCGCGAACAGCGCCCGCACGCCCGTGCTGCCGAAATCAAGACCGAGGCACACCGAAGGGCGCCCCACCCCCGCGGTCATCCGTCGACCGTGTCTTCCCCGACCTGGAGGATGCCGCCGTAGTCGGGCCGGTCGGGCAGCGACTGCACCCGGCGCTCCGACTGGGCCACCGCCACCAGACTGCGCAGGTTGCGGGCCTGCTGCGACGTCTGCACCCGATTGCCCTGCCGATGGGCCTGCTTGACGTAGTCGACCGCCTCGTTGATCTGCCGCACCGTGTCCGGCGGCGCGCCCTCCGACGCCAGCTCGGCCTGCCGGAACTGGCTCGCCAGACCGCACTGGTGGAACACGTCGTCCAGCAGCAGCTCCGTCAGCCGCTTGTACTCGCCGCTGTCACCCATCGCCGCCGCCCGCTGCGCCTGCTCGATGTCCCGGCGCACCTTCATCGCCTGCACCGGCTCGATGTAGGTGCCGTACCGCTTCAGGAAGTGGTCGGCCTCCCGCTCGGCATAGCCCAACTCCTCGCGCAGCACATGGCTGTCGACCTCCGTGCCCGTCTCCGGCGGCGGGGTCCTTGGCCGTTCGCGGTTCGGGGTCGCCTCCAGGGTCATGTCCGTGCCGCGCACGCTGATGCGTACGGTGATGATGCGGTCGGCGGAGTAGTTGAACGACACGTCCACGTGCCGGTTGACCTCGATCTCCTGCGGCAGGTCGAACTCGACGACGCCCTGCTCGTGGTTCTCGCTCGCCACCCGGCTGTCGCCCTCGTAGACCGGGACGCGGATGCGGCGGCTGTCGGTCGCGTGGAAGGTGCGCCGGCGCGGCTCGGGCAGCGGATAGGGCGAACCGGCCGGGATGATCTCGACGAACACATCGCGCTGGTCGCCCTTGACCGCGGCGATCCCCATGGCCATGGGCGTCGATTCGTAGAGACCCGTGGAGCCGACCGGGCGGGCGTTGACCAGGCTCTCGGCGCAGTCCTCGCAGGTCTGCGCGGCGTCGTCGTTGACCTTCGCGCACCGCGGGTCGGGGCACTCCACGCCGTCCAGGGTCTCGGCGAGCACCCCCGCCCCGAACGCGACGCACTCCATGGGGTTGATGTTCCTGCGGACCTTCTCCTTGCCGAAGTACGCCTCGACCGCCTCGTAGACGGGCCGCGTGAGCGTGCCGCCGCCGACCAGGAGGACGTCGGAGATGTCGGTGGGCGCCAGCTCGTAGCGGCCGAGTGTCTCCGTCACCAGGCCCATCGTGCGGGACACGAGGGGTGCGATCATCGCGTTGAACTCGCCCTGGGAGAGCTTCATCTCGACGTCGAGCACGCCCTTCTGGCTGTGGTAGGCCGCCGGGATCACGATGTACGTCTCGTCGAGGTCGTTCAGCTCCCGCTTGGCGCGTTCGGCCGCCTTCTTCGCCCGGAAGAGGAACTCTTTGTCTCCCGACGGATCGACCTGGTGCTCGTCCCGCATCCACTGGATGATCCGCTCGACGACGGCGAGGTCGAAGTCGTCGCCGCCGAGCCAGATGTCGCCCGCCGAACGCAGCACCTGGAACTGGCTGTTGCCCTCCTGGTCCTTGGCCGCGTTCAGGACCGAGATGTCGAAGGTGCCGCCGCCCAGGTCGTAGACCAGGACGCGGCTGCGCTCGCCGGCCGGCTTGTGCAGACCGAAGGCGACGGCGGCGGCCGTGGGCTCGTCCACGATCTTCTTCACCACCAGGCCCGCGCGCTCGGCCGCCTCACGGGTCGCGGCGCGCTGGGCGTCACGGAAGTACGCGGGCACGGTGATCACGGCGTGCGTGACCTGCTCGCCCAGGGTCCGCGTCGCGTCCTGGACGAGCTTCTCCAGGATGATCCGGGAGACCTCGGCGGGCGTCAGGGTCTTCTCGCCGAGCACCACGTGGGCGCGCGGGTCGTCGTCGGGCCCCGCGACGATCTCGTAACTCAGCCTGTCGCGCGCCTCGGCCACCGAGGTGTCCGCGAAGTCGCGGCCCATCAGGCGCTTCACGGACACCACGGTGTCCTTGGGTTGCTTGATCGCCCAGTTCAGCGCGTCCTCGCCGACGAGCGGCTGGTGCGGGCGGTCCTGCCGGGCCAGGCCCACCACGGACGGGGTGAGCCGCTCACCCTTGCTGTTGGTGAGCACCGCGATGTCCGCGCGGTGCGGGTCGTGCGCCGCGACCGCGCTGTTCGTGGTGCCGAGATCGATGCCGATCGCCTTCATGAACGCTCCGTTCCCTGCTCGGCGCCGCCGGTCACGGCGACAACTACCCGGGCGGCACGCAGGACGTGCCCCCGGTATCGGTATCCGCGCTGCAGAACCTCCAGGACCTCGTCGTCGGCCGCTCCCGGGGCGGTGCGGACCTCGGTGACGTGGTGGGTCGCGGGGTCGGCGAGCTCACCGATCCGGCCCACCGGCTCGACCCCCTGGCCCGTCATGGCCGTTTCGAGCTGCCTGGCGATCAGCTCCAGGCTTCTGCGGTACGACTCCGGGTCGGCCGCCGCCGCTTGTGGCCTGTCGGGGAGCAGCAGCCGGTCGAAGGAGTCCAGGGTGTCGGCGAGCACGAGGAGCAGCTGTTCGGTCAGCGCCCGGTGGGCGGCGTCCCGCGCGGCGAGGGCCATCGAGTTCTCGTGGGCGAGACGGGCGGCGGTGGCCGTCGTCGCGGGGGACGGCGGGTGCGGGTCCTGCGTGCTCATCGAAGGCGGGCTCCTCGGGTCACTCGGGTCTGTCGGATCACTCAGGTTTCTCGGCTCGCTCAGACGTCGAAGGCGATGAGGTCGTCCAAGAGGCGCGCGGTCTCCTCCGGGAGCGGGGACGGTGGCGGGCCCGTTGGCGCAAGGGGTTCGGCGGCGGCGAACGCGCGGTCGAGCGCGGCCTGAGCCGCCGGGATCTCCGCCTCCAGGTCCACGTCGTACAGCAGGAGTTCGGCCACCATCCGACGGCGTACGACGCGCAGCTCGTCCCATGCCTGCTGGGTGACCGGTGTCATCAGGCGCCGGGCCAGCAGCTCGAAGGAGGCGTCCTGGAGACCGGCGTGCGACGTCCCGGGGGTGACGCCCACCTCGGCGAGCGCGTCGTAGGGGAACGGGCCGCCGTCCCAGCTCGTCGACGGATCCTTGATCACGGCGCCTCGCCTTCTTCCCGGGTTTCGTCTTCTTGTACGCCGCCGTCCCTCGGGGCGTCGAGCCTGCGCCGGACGGCGTCGAGCAGGGCGCGCCGGATGCGGCTGTTCGTCGGGTCGGCGCGGGTGGCGCGGATCAGATGGTGCAGGGCCCGCTGGACGTCGCCACGCCCCAGGGCTTCCTCGCCCTCGGCCGTCAACAGAGCTGCCCAGGCGGCCAGTTCGGCCTCGTCGGGCGGCGTCTCCTCGCTGTCGCTGCGCATCAGGTCACGCAGTCCGTCCACCCCGAGATCCCGGGCGAGCAGCCGCTCCAGCTCGTCCAGGGCCTCGCCGAGCGTCTCGCGGTAGCCGTGCGTCAGGGCCTGCCCGAGGCCCACGTCGAGGAGGTCGAGCGCCTCGTGGAGGATCTTCAGGCGGCCCGGGATCGAGTACGTGTGCGCGTCGAGGGTGAAGACCAGGGCGCGCGCCAGGTTGTCGCGGGCGTGGCTGGAGGCCGGGTTCAGGGTGAGGGCGCGGCGCAGGTCGCTCTCGGCTCCGAAGGCGTCGGACCGCATGCCGTACTTGGTGCGGGTGTAGCCGCGCCACACGCCCCGCATGGACAGCAACGCCGAGAGCCTGGTGTTGAGTTGGTCCACCAGGTCGCGGTCGAGCGGATGCAGGACCGGCGGTACGGCCTCGACGAGCGTGACGGCTTCGTCCAGGCATTCGCCGCGCTGGGCGCCGCCCCGGTCGACCAGGGCCTCGACGCGGCCGAGCACGGCGGTGACCACCGCCTTCTTGCTGCGGGCCTGCATCCCGGCGCGCCGGGACACGCGGACCAGCTCGGCCCACTCGTCGAGGGCGCGGTCGAGGCCACCGGCGCCGTCGGTGAGGGCGGTGCGGGCCAGGGCGAGGCGTACGCGCACGGCCAGCTCGACGCCGTCCTGGAGCAACTTGGTGTGGCGCTCGGCAAGTTGGACGTACGCGGGATTGCGGCGCAGGAAATCCTGGCAGTGCGCGCAGGCCTCGATGTGGGCGACCGGCGTGGGCTCGGACGCGGGGCCCTCGCAGTCGGCGGGGAGCGTGGTGAGGGTGGCGAAGGGAGGCAGTGCGCGCAGGGCGGGCTCGAACTTGTGGACTTCGGAGAGGACGAAGCTCTGCGCCAACTCCGAGAAGGCCCAGCGCAGTTCCCGTACCGCGTAGACGCCCGGGTCCTTGCCCTGCTCGGCCGCCGCGTCCAGGGCCGCGGCGAGCGCGCCGAGCGGTGCCTCCAGGTGGAGCAGGCGCAGATAGCGGGGGCCGCAGGCGAGTGGTGCGGTGCCCGCGCCGGGGACGTCACGCAGGCCGCCCATGTCCTTCAGGACGCGGGCCGCGCCGAGCTCGGCCTCAAGGACGGCGGCCAACGCCTGGTAGGCGGCGGCCTGTTCGGGGCGGCCCTGCTCGGTGTGGCGCTGCTCGCAGGCGGAGAGCTGCCCGAAGAGGTGCTGGCTCAGCTCCAGGCGCAGTTGGGCCATGTCCTCGCCCGGCAGATCCCGTTCGTAGCAGTCGGCGCGCTCGGCGCGCCAGCCGTCCCAGTACTCGTCGTCGCTCAGCAGGGTCGCCCAGTAGGCGAGCGCCGACTCCCATGCGGTGACGGCGTGCTCCCAGGCGCCGCTCTGCTCCAGCTCCAGCGCCTGCCAGAACCGGGCGGCGGCGAGTCCGTGCACGACGGTCATGTCCCCCGGAGCCGCCGCGAGCCGCCGCTCCCACTCGGCGGCGGCCGCTTCCCGGTCCCGGGCGAGCAGCAGCAGGAGCGGCGCGTCCCGCGGGAACCGCTCGCACAGATCGCCGAGCAGTCCCGCCCCTTCGTCGGGCGAGAGCCCGGCCATCGCGTCACGCAGCGCTGCGGGGGAGTGCCACCGGTACAGGAGCGCGTCCAGCTGGAGCCGTCGGCCCGGCAGCCGGAGGCGGTCCCAGGCGACGCGCTCGGACCACGTCATGCCGCCGCGTTCGAGGAGCGTGTACGAGGCGTCGTTGACGACGTCCATGGTGGCCCCGGGGTCGACGCCCGCGTCCCGCAACGCGAAGTACGGATACGTGCGGTCGCTGGACGCGAAGGGGTCGGCCACCAGCGGGGCGCTGGTGAGGCCGTCGGCCCACGGCAGCAGTTCGAGCAGCCGCCGAAGCCTGCGGCGCCGGGCGTCGGCGCGGTCGAGCCCGCCACCGGCCCGCTCGTACGCGGCCACGGCGTCGCTCCACCGCCCGTCCGCCTCCAACAACCTCCCCCGGGCATAAGCGAGATGGGCCCCGGCGTCCCGATACCCCGCACACCGCGCGAAGGCGTCGGCGGCCTGCTGCCACTCCTGGTGGGCGTCGGCCAGGCGCCCGCGCGCGTAGGCCCCGAGCGCGGCGGAATCCCCGTACTCCCCGAGCGCGGCGGCCTCCTCCTGAACCCGCCCCCAGTCCCCCTCGGCCTCGGCGAGCCGCACCCGGGCGTACTTCCGCCGCACGACGGCGTCCTCGAACACCCCGGCCTCCACGGCACCAAAGGCGGCCACGACACCACGCCACTCCAGCGCACTCACGGCACCCCCTTCAGCGATCCGCGCCCGCGCGTACCCCCGCCGCGCGACGACATCGCTCCATCTGTCGGGCAGCGCCCCCGCGAGGTGGTGCGGCTGTTGGCGGGTGGCGCCGTAGTCTCCCGCCTGTTCCGCGCGGAGGTGGGGGGCGCCGTCGTCTCCTGGCTCGGCCGGCCCGGCGCGGAGCGCCCCCGCGTAGATCTCGCAGGCGCCCGCCCAATCGCCCGCCGCCTCCGCGAGGCGGCCCTCCGCCTTGCGGCGCAGGGTGCCGACCGCGCCGGAGCGGCCCGTGTCGGGTACGTCGGCGAGCAGGCTCAGGACCGCGCCCCAGTCACCGCGGAGTTCGGCGGCGACGCGGGCTCGCGCGTAGCGGCGGCGGTCGCGTACCTCGCCGTGGGCGTACGTGTCGGGCAGCCGCCCGAAGCCGTCGATCACTCCGGCCCACTCGGCGCGGGCGTCGGCGAGCCTGCCGCGTGCGTACAGGACGCGGTCGGGTACGTCGAGGAGGTCCGACGAAAGCCGGGCGAAGCAGGCCAGCGCTTCCTGCCAGCGCGACTCGTCCTGGCGGCGGCGGCCCTGCGCGTACGTCCGCAGCGCATCGGCGTCGTCGTATCCGCAGCCGGCGTCGGCCGGGCCCGCCGCGACACACTCCGCGAACGCGTCCGCCGCCTGCTGCCAGTCGCCGCCGGCGGCCGCCACCTGCCCCTGGGCGTAGCACCTGCGTGGCCGCACGTCCCGGTACTCGGCGGGCAACACGGCGAGGCCTGCCAGCGCATCGGCCCAGCCCCCGACGCCCGCCGCGTCCAGCGCCCCCTGGAACATCCGCTCCCGCAGCCCGCTCAGCCACGGCTCCGAGTCCCACCCCTGAGCCGCGGCAGCCTCCAACTCGACCAGCGCCTCCGGCCAGGCTCCCCGGTCCGCGGCACGTCGGCCCCGGGCATACAGGACCCGCACGCCCGCATCCAGGAATCCACCGGCGCCCACGAACCCCTCGACTGCGTCGCCCCAGGCACGCTCGGCCTCGGCGTGACGTCCGGCGGAGTAGGCGTGCCAGGAGGCTAGGTCGGTGAGGTCGGTGAGGTCGGTGAGGTCGGTGAGGTCGGTGAGGTCGGTGAGGTCGGTGAGGTCGGTGAGGTCGGTGAGGTCGGTTGGGCTAGCTAGGTCGGTCGGGTCGGTCGGGTCGGCAACCTCGGCCGCTCCGACCACCCCGGTCAGACCACGGTCGGCCCCTCCCCCCAGGCGCCCTTCGCCGAGGGCCCCGGCGAGCGACTCGCCGCCCCCACGCCCACCCCCAGCGATCCTCAGCCCCTCCGCCTCAGCCACCCCCTCCGCGAACGCCGCGTACGCCGCCCCCCAAGCCCCCGCCCCGGCAGCCGCCCGCCCACGGACATACGCCGCCCGAACCACGGAGTCCGCGAGCCTCCCGCACGCCGCGTACCCGGCGCTCGCCGCGCCCCACTCCCCGGCGGCCTGTGCGACCCGGCCGTTCACGTATGCCGCGCCCGCCATCGCCCCTCGATGGTCGCGGCGCCGGGTGAGGACATCGGCGTACGCGGCTGCGGCCGTCGCCCAGTCGGTGCGGTGGCGGGCCAGTTCGGCGGTGGTGAAGGCCTCGGCCACGTGGAGTTCGTCGCGGGCGGCGGTGAGGCGGGACGCCGCGTCCCTGATGCCCGCCGGGTGAGCGGTGAGCAGTTCCTCGTAGCGAGCGATCGCCTCGGCCCAGTTCCCGGCCTCCTCGGCGGCGCGCGCCTCCTCCGCGAGCCCCGTGAGATGCCGGAGCCGCTCCACCTCCGCCGCGACACAGGCCGGCGGCGGGCCCGGCAGCGCGTCGCGGAGGGACGTGAACTGCTCGACGACGGCGTCCGCGCCCCGCTCGGCCGCCAGCAGCGCGCAGAGCTTCTCCAGCTCACCCCAGGCGAGTTCGAACGCCGCCTCCGCCCGCAGCCGCCGCTGCTCGCCCTCGAACTGGCGCGTCTCGGCCCGCAGCGTCCGCTGCACCTGTGCCCACTGCCCCAGATCGCGCTGGAACCTTGCCGCGCCGATCAGAACCGTCGAGTCGACATGCCCCACCGGACTCTGAAAGGCCCGCAGCGCGTCCGCGCCCTCCCGCAGCGGATCGGCGACGGCGCCGCCGTCGTCCCGTACCTCCCGCGCCTTGAACAGCCAGCCCTGCCGACAGGACTCGTGCAGGAACAGCGCGGGCGTCGCCCACTCCACCGCCGTGTGCCCCGGCAGATGCGAGATGCGGCGGCGCGCGGCCCCCATGGCCTCGTCGATGGTGCGGTTCGCCGCGAGCCCCTTGAACAGCTCCGGGCTAAACTGCCCCGCCGACACATCACTCACCCGCCCCCGCATCGCCACCACGGCGGGCACACCTCCACCGATCAGCGCCTGGGCGAGCCCGGAGAAGGGCTCGGCGAGTGAACTGTCCGCCCCGGAACAGAGGTTGAGGGTCACGAGGCGCAGCCCCGGCGCCTTCAGGAGGATCCCGCTGAGCAGATCGGCGGGTACGCGGTCGACGCCGCCGTCCTCGGTCTCCAGGGCCACCACGCCCTTGCCGATCTCATGGTCGTACGTCCCGTGCGCGATGAGCAGCAAAGCGGTCGGCGGAGGGGAGTGGGCGCCGCCGACGGCCGCCTCCAGGCTCGTGCGCGTCGCCCGTTCGAGGACCGTGGTCTGCACGGCGACCTCCGGCAACTCATGCCGCAGGGCGGCCACTTCGGCGTCGGGGTTCAGGGGCGGCAGGCCCGCGCCCACCGGTGACGCGCAGGCCACCAGCAGCCGGATCAGGCTCGGCTCGTCCGCGGGTTCGGGAAGCCGCCGGCCCAGTGGGCCGCCGGGCAGTGAACGCGCCAGCGAGTACCCGTGGTTGAGGGCGAGCGACTGCTGCGGCTGCCCCGGCGGTGCGCACAGCGCCTCCAGGGGGAGGTCGCGCAGCTCCTCCGGCACGTCGAACCGGATCCGCAGCCCTCGCGCGGGCCGCATCCGCTGCGCCCGCTCCAACGCCAGCCCCACGCAGGCGCCGACACTGTCCGGATGCTGCTCGCCCCCACCCCTGCACCCGTCCCGGTCCGACCCGCCCCTCACGAAACCGGACCCGGACCCGGACCCGGAACTTGTCCCGAGCCCAGGATCCCGCTCCCCGAAAAGCAGGCGGAACACACCGCGGCCAAGGACCCGGAGCTGTGCCACCGTGTGCTGCTCGCCCATGGGGGAGAGGCCCAGCTCGGCCGAGATCAACTGGTCCCACTGGTCACGGAACGCGGCGGGTTCCCCGTTCACCGCGATCACTTCGGCCGCGGTCGCGGGACCGTTGGCGGTGACGAGATAACGGGACGCCCCGATGGGGCGGATACGGATGCGGAGTTCTTCATAGGCGAGCATCGGCTGCCGTCACCTCCCGCTCTCTTGCTGCTCTGCCGTGACGTGGTCCAGGTCGGCGAGGGCTGCGTCGCGCTGCTCGGTCAGTTCGGGGTCGTCGGGGAAGTGGAAGAGCGCCGCGGCGAGTTGATCCAGAGCCTCTTGCAGGGTCGCCCTGGCCCCGGAGACGCTTCCCGAGCGCCATCGCCGCGCCGCGAGCCCACGCAGTACGACGGCGAGGCTGACCTGTGCGCGCAGCAGATGCGGGTTGAAGGCGACGGAACGCCTCAGGTCCTGCGCGGGAGCGTCGAGCAGGGTGCCGTCCCTGTTGACCGCGGAGATGGCCCGGTCGGCGAGCAGCCGCGCCAACTGCCCTTCCAGGCGCCCCCGTTCATTGGCTCCGGTAATCGCACGCACCGCTTCGAGCGTGTCCACGGCCCGCGTCGCGTCCCCCGCCCGATGCGCCGCCCGCGCCGCGCCGAGCGCCAGGTCGACGACGGCCGCCTGGGTCTCGCGGTAGCGCGCCAGCTCCCTGCCGTGCACGAGCGCCCGCCGCCAGGAGTCCGCAGCCGCAGCGAAGTCGGGCCGTGTGGAGGTGAGTTCGCCACGCCCCAGATCCATCCGGGCCCGCAGCGCAAGGGTGCGGGCATCCCGCGCGAGCCGGTGGTGCTTGTCGGGGTGCCCCGCGTAGGAGGGATTCAGCTCGTCGAAGCGACCACAGTCCGGTTCACAGATGGCGGCGGCCACGGGGGACGGGGTGGTCGTCCCCGCCCCGGCTAGGGGGGCCGGGATGCGCGTCCCCGACGGGGCTACGGGAGCCATGCTGGCCGCCTCCGGTACGGCTGCGGGGGTAGAGGCGGTCGTCTCCGGCGCAGCTGCGGGAGCCGAGTCGCCCGCCCCCGGAACGGCCGCCGGGACCATGCCAGCCGCCCCCGCCCCGGCCGCAGAACCCACCCCGCCCGCCCCCGACACATCCAACCGCTCCCGGCACCGGCGGCAGCGCAACTCGCCCAGCGAGGCGAGGGCATCGGCGGGCTTCCCCTGGTTCAGCAGAAGTTGGGCCAAGCCGAGTTCGGAGAAGGCGTACGTCAATTGGGTCATCCCGTAGGCCTCGTCACCTGCCCTGCCTGCCCTGCCGTCGAGCCCTGCATCAGGGCCGCCGTCACCGCGACCCAATCCAGCCGCGGCAAAGGCGCCGAACTCCTCCACCAGGCCAAGCCCCGCCACACGCAACGGCCCGCACACCAGGGGGCTTTCCCCGCGCCCGGCAGCGAACCCGCCCACCCCGGCCAGGATCTTCGCGGCGTCCGCCTCCCGCTGGAGCAGCGCCCCCGGCGGCACCCGGCCCCCGACGTCTCCCTCCGGCATCCGCCGCTCCAGCAGCTCCCGCAGATCGGCCCGCAGCCCGGCATCGAGTTCCTCCTGTACGGGTACGCCGAACCTGGCCAGGGCCGAGGCGCGCCGGTGCTCCCAGAAGGCGTCGTCGTGCAGGAGGGCGCCCCAGGCGGCGATGCACCGCTCCCAGCGCCGCCCGGCATCGCCGTCCGTACGGCCCTGCCCGCTGGGCGAGTTGAGCAGTGCGAGGGCCAGCGTGTGAGTGATCCGGTGGTCGGCGGGGTCACTCCGGGCGGCGGCCTCCAGCAGCTCGACCGCGGCTTCTCGTCGTCCGCCGCGTACGAGGACGACCGCGTACAGCGGCACGAAGTCACGCTCCACCACCGGCCCGGACAGCCCTCGGGAGGCGTCGGCGAGGCGGGCGGCCCGAGCCTGCCGCGTACCGGACCCGCCGCGCTCACCGGCGCCCTCCGACAGCTCGGCGAGTGCGGCCTTGCGCAGCAGTAGAGGGAGGCCGCCCGCCGTGCCCCCGCCGGACAGCGCCCGCATCACCCACCGCGCATCGACGTCCAGCTCGCCCTTGCCGCTCGCCGCCGCACGCAGATCGTCCAGCGCGGCTGCGTAACTCCTCAACCGCACCCGTACATAAGCCCGTTGAACGAGCGACCGGCGGTGCGGGCTCTCGCACCCCAGCGCCGAAGTGAAGTACGCCTCCGCGGTCTCAAAAGCCCCCCGATGCGCCGCCGCACACCCCAGCCAGTGCAGGGGCTCGGCGTCGTCGGGCCGCACCTCGTGCGCACGCCCGAACTCCACGGCCCCCTGCTCGGCATCCCCCGCCGCCAGCCGGACCCGCCCCAGCCCGACATGGACGCGCACCCGAAGAGCCGTCGCGCCCGCTACGTCATCGCCCGCCCTGCCCCCGGCCTCGTCCCCGATCAGGGAGAGCGCCGCCACGAACTCCCGCTCGGCAGCCCCGCCGTCACCCAGCGCCAGGCCCGACTCGCCTCTGGCGCAGGCCTGTTCGGCCGTCGCCGCCCACACCTGTCCCGCGCCGCTCAGGTCGGCATGCGGCCCCACGTCACACCACCCCCGATCCCCGGCGGGTCAGCCGGCCGCTTCGTCGAGCTCGGAGCGCCAGCGGCCCTGCTCCCTGTCGTAGTGCAGCGGGCCTTCGCTGAACCGGGCCAGGTCCAGGACCAGAAGCGCCTCGTACGCTTCCCCGGGCAGGCCGGGCTCCAGGACCACGCGCAGTCCCGTACGCCGGTCCTGGAGCACCAGCGGCCGAGGAGCGGGACCGGCGGTGCCCGCGGGGCCGGCCGTGCGCGAGGACCGCCGTACGACATCCTTGAACGCCACGTACGAGTCCTTGACCGCCTCCGCGCCGAGCCCGCTCAGGAACGCCTGGAGGGGCAGCGACGCCAGCATGATCCAGGGGATGTCCGCCGCACCCCTGTGGCCGACCGCGCGGCGCACCCGTGCCGTGCGGACGCCGAGGCCTTCCAGTGCCGAGACCATCTCCCGCCGCAGGTCGTCGGAGGCGTCCCGGTCGAGGAGCAGCTCCGCGGGCAGCGGTGCGTCGGTCATGTGGGCGGTCCTTCCCGGAGGCGGTCTCGGCCCCCTGCCCGGAGTCGGTTTCGTACCCCTGGCCGTGATCCTGGATCCTGCGATCCTGGATCCTGCCGTGCTGATCTCCGTCCGCAGCCTAGAGGCGGCAACCGCACCGGTGCGGGAAAATCTACGATTCCGCCGCTGCCGCTTCCACGGCCCTGCGCTTCAGCTCGGCGAGGCGCGCGTCGGCAGCCTCGCGGCCCTCGGCGGTGTCCTGGAGGGAGCGGTGCAGACGCTGGGCCCGTATCGCCTGGGTGTAGTCGCCGAGCAGCGCCAACTCATCGCGCAGGACCGCCAGTTGGGCCGCGTCCGGGCCGGTGTCGTCCAGCTCGCGGATCAGGTAGGTGCGGGCGGCCTCCACCATCCCCTGTTCCCGGGCGAGCTCCAGCCAGGTGGATTCCGGCTCGTCGTCGGGATCCGTCCCATAGTTGGAATCGTCGAACGAGCGAGCCCATTCCTGGACTTGACCGACCTCCTGTGGGAGCCCGGCGAGGCCGCACCGGGTGTCGTACGTCGTCTCGTGCGCCTCCCGCAGCAGCGGCAGGTCCTCGGCCAGTCCATGGAGCCCCACCAGCACGACGGCGAGCCGCAGTTCGTCGGACATGGAGGCGTCCGCCTCGTGCTTGAGGAGGTGGCGCAACAGGGCGCGGTCCGTGTTCCGCCGGTCGTACTGCGCCGCCCGCAGCGCCGCCACTCTGCGCGGCCTGTCCCCTGCCACGCCGTCCCAGACCGTGCGGTCGCCCGTCCGCAGCAGGGCCAGATCGGTGCGGCCCCTGGCGAGCACCTGCTCCCACAGGGGCGGGCGCGGATGCGGATCGAGGCGCTTGTAGGCCAGGTGCTCCACGGCGTTGAGGAGGAGGTGCTCCGGTTCGGTGCGCAGGAGCGCGGTGTGCAGGCGCGCGACAAGCTGTACGGGAGGGCGTTCCGCGAACCCGAGCGCGGACCGCAGCTCCGCGCGGTGCGCGTCGAGATCGGGCACGCAGTCCTCGCGGAAGTCGCCCTCGGTGTCGGCGATCTCGGACAGTATCCGCGCCTCGCCGTCGGTCGGGGACAGGCGTACGTAGTCGTGCCAGCCGGGCAGGCCGACGAGGATCTCCAGGGCTTCGTCCACGCTCTCCCCGATGGTCCCGGCGGACCCCTCGGAGTCGGCGTACAGCACGGAGCCGTCCCCGCAGACGAAATACGTGCCCCCGGAGTCGTCCCCCGCGATCGGTTCGAGCGGGCCGCCCGACGCGAGGCGCACCTCTTCGACGTGGTCCGCGCGGGACAGGTCGAATGCGAAAGGGAACGCGGCCAGCTCGGCCAGACGTGGGTCCTGTCGCAGCAGCCGGAGTGCACGTTCGGTCATGCTCCGAAAGTAACAGCGGTCACTGACGGCAGACCCACAACAGGACTACCTGATTCCATATGCGGTTTCCGATACTTTTCTTGCGGAATGGGGGATTCGTGGAACTTGGCTGAGGTGCCGGGAGTCTCTTGATGTAAGGGGGCGGCCACTGACCGGGCCGTTCAACCGGCCTCATGGCAAGGGCCCTTCGGCCGTACGGCGTGAGGCCGTCGTGCCAGATGGCATGGCATGGCATCGCATCGCTTTGCAAGGCATCGCTTTGCATTGATCAACACGGGGGTGTTCATCTTGACCGACATCATCGAGCGCGTCACGGACCGCCTGACGGGCACGCCGGCCGACACGGAGGCGGACGCGACGGCGGCCCCGGGGGAGCTGACGCCGTACGTCACGCCGCTGCCCGTGCCGCCGGTCCTGCGGCCGGACTCCGTAGACATGCGCGACGAGACCGACGTGCCCGCAGAGACCGAGGTCGCGCTGCGCCAGACCTGGGTCCGGCTGCACCCGCAGCTGCCGCCGACCCTGATGTGGGGGTACGAAGGCTGCGTACCGGGCCCGACGATCGAGGTGCGGCGCGGCCGGCGCATCCGGATCGCGTGGACGAACCGCATCCCGAAGGGCAGTGAGTACCCCGTCACCGCCGTCGAGGTGCCGCGGGCCGTCCCGAGCCCCGGCACCCTGCCGGGCCGCGCGGGTGTCGAGCCGAACAAGGACGTGGCCGCGCTGCCGGCCTGGTCGGTCACGCATCTGCACGGCGCGCAGACCGGCGGGGGCAACGACGGATGGGCGGACAACGCGGTGGGCTCCGGCGACGCGCAGCTCTCCGAGTACGCGAACGACCACCAGGCGGTCCAGTGGTGGTATCACGACCACGCCATGAACATCACGCGCTGGAACGTCCAGGCGGGTCTCTACGGCACGTATCTGGTGCGGGACGACGAGGAGGACGCGCTGCACCTGCCCTCCGGGGAGCGGGAGATCCCGCTGCTGCTCGCCGACCGGAACCTGGACACGGACGAGGACGGACGTCTCAACGGCCGCCTGCTGCACAAGACCGTGATCGTCCAGGCCCAGAACCCGGAGACGGGCAAGCCGGTCTCGCTGCCCTTCACCGGCCCGTACAGCACGGTCAACGGCCGCATCTGGCCGTACGCGGACGTCGACGCGGCCTGGCACCGCTTCCGCCTGGTGAACGCGTCGAACGCCCGTATCTACGATCTGGTCCTGGTCGACGAGGACAACAACCCGGTGCCGGGCGTCCTGCACCAGATCGGCAGCGACGGCGGCCTGCTGCCGCGTCCCGTGCCCGTCGACTTCGACGAGGCGCTGCCCACGCTCACCGTAGCCCCGGCCGAGCGGATGGACCTGCTGATCGACTTCCGCGCGGTCGCGGGCAGGCGGCTGCGGCTGGTGAACAAGGGCAGGGGGCAGGCCCCCGGGGTGCCGGACCCGGCGAACGACGTGCGCTATCCGCAGGTCATGGAGTTCCGTGTACGGGACGCAGAGTGCGAGGACCCCTTCTCGCTTCCGGAGATCCTCTCGGGCTCGTTCCGGCCGCTGAGTCACGACGTCGAGCACGGCCACCGCCTGGTCGTCCTGACGCCGCCCGCCACGAAGGGCGGCGGTGGCCACCCGGAGATCTGGGAGATGACCGAGGTCAAGGACGCGGGCGACGTCCGCGTCCCGACCGAGGGGGTCATCCAGGTGCGGGGCGCGGACGGGAAGACCAAGACCTACCGCCGTACCGCCCGTACGTTCAACGACGGCCTCGGCTTCACCATCGCCGAGGGCAGCCACGAACAGTGGAGCTTCCTGAACCTCGCGGTGAACCCGCCGGTGACCCACCCGATGCACATCCACCTGGCCGACTTCCAGCTCCTGGGCCGCGACGCGTACGACACGTCGGGTTTCGACGTCACCGTGGGCGGCACCCTGGCCCCGGTCGCCTTCGACCCGAAGACGGAGATCCCCCTCGCCCCGAACGAGCGGGGCTGGAAGGACGTCTTCCTGGTGCCGGGCGGTCAACTGCTGCGGGTGATGGGCAAGTTCGACGGAGCCTACGGACGCTTCATGTACCACTGCCATCTCCTGGAGCACGAGGACATGGGCATGATGCGCCCCTTCGTGGTCATGCCGAAGGAGGCCCTGAAGTTCGACCACGGGGCGGGGCACGGGGGTCATGAGGGCGGCCATGGCGGGGCCCGTGAAGGGGAGGGCGCTTCGTGAGGGGCGTGTCCTGGGGCGTGTGAGGGGCGTGAGGGCGGTCGCGTAGGCCGCACACGTGGACGTCACTCTTTCGTGAATCGTCGCGCCGGGGCACGCCGGGTAGGGCTGTGGCCGGAGGCGAGCCATGGAACAGACTGCGTTGCGTCCCAAGCCGATGCCCGGACAGGAGCCCGGCACCGGCGGCAAGTTCGGCATCGGCCGGAAGTTCGGCAGAGGCGGAAGGGGTGGCAGGGGTGACAGAAGCGGCGGAGGTGGCGCGGGCGGAGTAGGCGGAGTAGGCGGTGGGCTCGGGATAGGCCGAAGGCTCGGCATCGGGCGGAAGGCCGACTCCCGGCGGCCGTCCGGCACGGGCCACCGGTCCGGTGGCCCCGGCCGCCGACCGCACGCGGCGCGACGGCGCGGGCGGCGGCTGACCACCCTGCTCATGGGGCTGCTCTTCTCGGCCGTGCTCGTGCTGTCGGGGGTGGGGCTCGGCACCCTCGGCGCCACCGTCATCGGCATGAGCAAGCTCGCCGACATGCAGAAGGAGGCGCAGGCGCAGGGCGCGGCCAAGGGGCAGGGCGTGCAGGCGGGACCAGGGAAACCGGCGGGGCCGGGCGGTCCGGGGGCTCCGGGCGTCGCGTCCAAGCCTGCCGCCCCGCCGAAGTCGTCGAAGCCGCCGCAGAAGGAGGCCGGCGGGGCGGCCGGGGTGCGGGCCGCCGCGCGCCCCGCCCTCGGCGTGGAGGCCATCGATGCCCCCAGGGGCGCCGGGGCCCTGCTCGTGGGCGTGCACAGCCCGGGGCCCGGCTATACCGCGGGTCTCGTACGCGGCGACGTGGTGCTGGCCTTCGGCGGGACCCGCATCGCTTCGGCCAAGGCCCTGGCGGCGGCGGTCGCCACCGCGGACCCGGGAAGGAACGTCACGGTGAGCGTCCGCCACGAGGGCGGAGGGCGGCAGACCCTGACGGTGACGCCGGGCTTCGTGACGTGACGTGAGGATTGGGGTGCGGGGTCCCGGGGCGCGGGCGCGGGGCAGCGTGGTGCGGGCCGCTGCCTCGCAGTGCAGTGACGCGATGTTTCGTGGCGTGGCGTGATGTGGCGGGGGCGCCGTGACTCGGTGGCGCCCGCGCGGCGGTGCGGGGGGCGGGCGCGCCGCAGCGTGGTGCGGGCTGCCGCCCCGCAGTGAAGTGACGCGATGCTTCGTGCCGTGCCGTGGCGTGACGTGACGTGACGGGGGCGCCGTAACCCGGTCGCGCCCGCGCGGCGGTGCGGGCAGGATCGGCGGCATCGGCAGCGCGCGTACGCGCAGCAGCGAGCAGCCCTGGAGGCCCCCATGACCGGCACCCCCGCGACCGGCGTCCCTGCCACCGGCACCCCCGCGACCGGCGCCCCCGTCACCGGCATCCCCGCGACCGGCGCCCCCGCCATCGGCGCCCCCACGCCCTTCACCGCCGACGACTACAAGGCCCGCATGGACCGTGCCGCGTCCGCCGCGGCGGACGCTGGACTCGCCGGGCTGCTCGTCGCGCCGGGGCCGGACATGGTCTGGCTCACCGGCTATCGGCCCACCGCCGCCACCGAGCGCCTCACCGCCCTCGTGCTCGCCGCGGGCCAGGAGCCGGTGCTCGTGGTGCCCACCCTGGAGGCCCCGGACGCGGAACGTGCGGCGGGCGCGAGCGTGCTCTCCGTGCGTGACTGGACCGACGGGAAGGACCCGTACGCGGCGACCGCGCCGCTCCTGGACGTCGACGGCCGCTTCGGGATCAGTGACAACTCCTGGGCCATGCATCTCCTCGGCTTCCAGAAGGAGCTGCCGAACACCTCCTACGTGTCCCTCACCGAAGCGCTCCCCATGCTGCGGGCAGTCAAAGACGCCGCGGAGCTGGAGCGGGTCGCTGCGGCCGGCGCCGCCGCGGACGCGGCATACGAAGAGATAAAGAAGGTTCCCTTCGCGGGCCGCAAGGAGACCGACGTCGCGGCCGATCTCGCCGGCCTGCTGCGCCGGTTCGGGCACTCCCAGGTCGATTTCACCGTCGTCGGCTCCGGTCCGAACGGCGCCAACCCGCACCACGAGGCGGGCGAACGCCTCATCGAGCACGGTGACATGGTCGTCCTGGACTTCGGCGGCCTCCTGCACGGCTACGGCTCGGACACCTCGCGCACGGTCCACGTGGGCGAGCCCGACGCCGAGGAGCAGCGGGTCCACGACATAGTGCGCGAGGCGCAGGAGGCGGGCTGCCGCGCGGTGCGGCCCGGCGCCGCCTGCCAGGACGTCGACAGAGCGGCGCGGGCGGTGATCGCCGACGCGGGGTACGGCGAGCACTTCATCCACCGCACCGGGCACGGCATCGGCGTCACCACCCATGAGCCGCCCTACATGATCGAGGGCGAGGAGCTGCCGCTCGTGCCCGGGATGTGCTTCTCCGTGGAGCCCGGCATCTATCTGCCGGGCCGCTTCGGAGTGCGCATCGAAGACATCGTGACGGTCACCGACGACGGCGTACGGCGCCTCAACTCCACGCCGCGCGAGCTGGCGATCGTCAAGTGACCCCCGGGGCGGCGAAATCCGCGGTGGGCCTCACGGCGTCACGAGCACCGCGCACGACTCGGCGGGCAGCCGCAGCAGCCCGTCCGCGCCGGGCGCGGTGACCGGCTCCCACGCCGCGAGCACCCGCGAGCCCCGGCCGCCCAGCGGGATGTCGACCGCCTCCTTGCCGAGGTTCAGCGCGACCCGCAGATCACCGCGCCGGACCGCGAACCAGCGCGCCCCCTCGTCGTACGCGACCCGCAGCGCCGCCAGATCGGGGTCCAGGAGGTCGCCGCGGGCGCGGCGCAGGGCGATCAGCTCGCGGTACCAGGCCAGCACGCGCGCGTGCGGGTCGGTCAGGGGCTCGGCCCAGTCGAGGCAGGAGCGGCTCCTGGTGGCCGGGTCCTGCGGATCCGGGATGTCCTCCTCGGCCCAGCCGTGTGCCGCGAACTCCCGCCGCCTGCCCCGGCGCACGGCGTCCGCGAGCTCGGGATCGGTGTGGTCGGTGAAGAACTGCCAGGGGGTGGCTGCCCCCCACTCCTCGCCCATGAACAGCATCGGCGTGAACGGCCCCGTGAGGGTGAGGGCGGCGGCGCAGGCGAGCAGCCCGGGGGAGAGGGTGGCGGAGAGCCGGTCTCCTTGTGCGCGATTGCCGATCTGGTCGTGGGTCTGCGTATAGCCGAGGAAGCGGTACGCGGGCGCCTTGGCGCGGTCCAGGGGACGGCCGTGCCCGCGTCCCCGGAAGGTCGAGTACGTACCGTCGTGGAAGAAGCCGCCCGTCAGCGTCTTGGCGAGCGCGGCGAAGGGCGCACGGGCGAAGTCTTCGTAGTAGCCGTGCGATTCGCCGGTGAGCGCGGTGTGCAGCGCGTGGTGGAAGTCGTCGTTCCACTGCGCGTGCAGGCCAAGACCCCCCTCCGCGCGCGGAGTGACGACCCGCGGATCGTTCTGGTCGGACTCGGCGATCAGCGAGAGCGGCCTGCCCAGTTCATCGGCGAGCTCGTCCACGGCCGCCGAGAGCTCCTCAAGGAAGTGGCACGCGCGCGTGTCCCGCAGCGCGTGCACCGCGTCCAGGCGCAGACCGTCCAGGCGGTAGTCGCGCAGCCAGGCGAGCGCGCTCCCGATCAGATACGCGCGCACCTCGTCCGAGCCGGGGGCGTCCAGGTTGACCGCGGCGCCCCACGGGGTCTGGTGGGTCTCCGTGAAGTAGGGCCCGAACGCGGGCAGGTAATTGCCGGACGGGCCGAGGTGGTTGTGGACCACGTCGAGCACGACGCCCATGCCGTGCGCGTGCGCCGCGTCGACGAATCGCTTCAGGGCGTCGGGGCCGCCGTACGGCTCGTGCACGGCCCACAGGGATACGCCCTCGTACCCCCAGCCGTGGACCCCCGGGAACGGGCAGAGCGGCATCAGCTCCACATGCGTGACGCCCAGTTCGGCGAGGTGGCCGAGCCGCCCCGCGGCCGAGTCGAGCGTGCCGTCCGGTGTGTACGTCCCCACGTGCAGCTCGTACAGGACCGCGTCCCGCACCCCGCGCCCCGCCCAGGGCGCGCGCCACGCGTACCGGTCGTGGTCGACGACGGCGCTGAGCCCGTCGGGGCCGTCCGGCTGGCGGCGCGAGCGGGGATCGGGCAGCACGGGGCCGCCGTCGAGCGAGAAGCCGTACCGCGCCCCTTCGGAGGCTTCCGCCGCCACGCTCCACCACCCGGCACGGCCGTCGGCGCGCTCCAACGCGTGCGTGGCGCCCTCGCACAGCAGCGCGACGCGCTCGGCCCCCGGTGCCCACACCTCGAACTCCACCGACAGTTCCCCCTCGTCCGTCATCCGCCGACGCCCATCCGCCCGCATCCGTGTTCATCCGCCTTCGTCCGTACGTCATCAGTGGTGACGCCCGACCATCGTGCTGCACATGTGATCGGTCCGGGGTCGTTCCGCGTTTTCTGGACACCCCGGCCGAGCTGACCGACAATCAGCAGGGTGACGTCGTCCTTCGAGATCCATCCGTACCCCGCGCGGCTGACCGACGCCGAGCGCGACAGGGCGCTGGAGGTGCTCAGGGAGGGCGCTGCCCTCGGCAAGCTGTCGCACGAGACGTTCGTGCGGCGCATGGAGCTCGCGCTCGCCGCCCGCCAGCTCGACGAACTGGCCGCGCTCACCGCCGATCTGCGGACCGAGGGACGCTTCTCGCGGCTGGTGTTCGGCACCGTCGGCGCGGTCTCCGGATTCACGGTCCGGCTGCGCAGGGCCTGGCAGGCCGAGCGGCTGCCGAAGCTGCTCCTTCCGGTGGCGGCGGACCCGCGTCCGCTGCGGATCGGCCGCGACCCGGCGAACGGACTCAGGCTCAGCCACGAAACGGTCTCCCGGGTGCATGCGGAGCTGAGCAGGCAGGGCGGCATGTGGGTGCTGCGCGACCTCGGGTCGACCAACGGTACGTCGGTGAACGGCCGCAGGGTGATCGGCGCGGCCGTCGTCCAGGACGGCGATCAGGTCAACTTCGGGACGATGGGCTTCCGGCTCTCCGCTTCGTGAAGCCTCCGGGCCATGGCTGACGGGGACGTGCGGCCCTGCCGGGGTGTGCTCAGCGGCCCAGCAGGCGTGCCTGGCGCGCGGCGGCGACCGTCGTGCGTGACTGGTGCTCGACCTGGTCCTCCAGCGGCACCCAGCGCGCCCTGAACCGCTCGGCGAACGCCTCGCTCCAGTGCAGGACGAGCTGTTCGAGGCGGGGCGCGGCCCGGTCGTCCGCGGCGTCGAGGACGCGCAGCAGCATCGCGGCGGCCCGCAGCGGAAGACGCCGTCCGAAGGCGTCGACGCTGCCTATGTACGCCATCGACGTCCCCGCGGGCGGCAGCCCGGCCCAGTCGTCGGCGAGGCCCGGCACCAGGTCGAGAGCCCAGCGCGCCGCGCGCAGCAGAGGCCCCTGCGCTTCGGGGAGCCGCGGAAGTGCCTCGCCGAGGATGTCCTCGACCAGCCGCGCGTCATGGCGCAGCCGCTCCGAGAAGCCGCGCAGCGCGCGCTCCGGGGCGGGATGGAGGGTCAGGTCGTCCACGAGGTCGCTCGCCCACATCGGGACCTCGACGATGGCGGTCAGGCCGCCGTACCGGTGGGCGTGGTGCCAGGTGGTGTGCCGGGCGTCCTCGGGGAGGCTCGGATAGGCGGCGGCCGAACCAGGCCCCGGCAGCACATGGACCCCCGGCCCCGACACCGGCCAGCCCGCGGCGTCCGAAGCCCCCGTCTCCACCGGAATGTGCAACTCCGCGGCGGACTTGGCGAACGGCTCGGCGAGCCCCGGTATGTCCCGCGTCAACTGCACCCAGCTGCCGCCGAGATCGGTTCCGTGCAGGGACACCTGGAGGTAGGGCCGCAGTTCGTCGATGACGCCGGTCAGGGTGCGGGTCTCGGGCGGCAGCCTGTCGGGCGGCAACACCGAGGGGGACCACTCGGGCTGCTCGGGGCCCGCGGGCCGGAAGAAGTGCCGGTGGTAGTCGAACAGGGTGCGCGGGGCGGGCGTGCGGTGCAGGTTCGCGCCGTCCGGGTCCGCGCACAGGAGGAAGTGCCAGGAGGTGTCGGCCCGCAGGTCCTCGTCCCGCAGGGTCCACTCCGCGAGGTGGAGCAGGGTCGAGCCGCCGGTCGGTTCGTTCGCGTGGGCGCCGGCGACGATGAGGACGGCGCGGGGGGAGTGGCCGACGGACAACAGGTGCAAGGGCCTTCCGGCACGCGAGGAGCCCACCTGGCGCAGGGTGCTCAACTCGGGGCGGTGAGCGGCCAACTCCCTTGCTGACAGCACGAGTTCGGCCACATTGGGATATCTCCGCTCCGCCAGTTGACTCACCCCCGTCTTGTCCGCTGACGCAATCCGCAGTACGCCACGCGGTCGGGCAGGTGTCAAGCGTGCGACCCAAGGGATGTCATCCCACGTCGGCCTTGTCGGGAAGCGTCACCCGAATGGGTGTATGGGGACTGCGTGCGGGGCTGCGCGGTGGTGCTCTGATCTGGCGGGGGCGCCCAGCGGGCAGCCCATGGGACTCCAGAGGGAAGGGGAAGGTTGCCGTGCCTGCTGTGCCTGCGAGCTCGGCCCCTCTTGGGCGCCGTCTGTCACCGGCTTCGCCGAGTTCGTCCTCAAACGTCGGACAGGCTGAGACGGGACGGGCTGAGACCGGAGCGGCCGTGAAGATCACCCTCCTCGACCCCGGCGTGGAGCGTGACCCCTACCCGCTCTATCGCACCCTCCGCGAGGGCTTTCCCCTCGTCCACGACGAGATGCTTGGGGCCTGGCTGCTCAGCCGGTACGCGGATGTGCGGGCCGCGCTCGGCGACGTTCGGCTCGGGTCGGCGGCGGTCGGGCCGAGCCCCGCCTACCGGCGGCTCCTGGAGCCCGCGCTGCGGACCGCAGCCGAGCGCACCGCCCATGTCCTGGCCCGGCGCATGGCCGGGCGGCGCGAGGTCGACCTCGTCGCCGAGTTCAGTGACTGGCTGCCCGCGGCGGCCGCCGTCGCTGCCCTGGGGCTGCCCTGGGAGGAGGCCGTCCAGGTGCGGGAGTGGTGCCGTACGGGATCCGCGCGGTCCGGCGGCTGCCACCCGGAGCTCGGCGGCCTTCTGCGCCCCCACGTCACGCGGCGCCGCGCGCATCCCGGCACGGACCTGCTCTCCGTGCTGTGCGCCGCCCGGGTGGACGGACAGCCGCTCTCCGACGAGACCGTCACCGCCCTCGCCGGGACGCTCCTGACCGGCGGCGGCGAGGCCACCGCCCGCGCGCTTGCCTCCTTTCTCGCCAACCTCCTCGACCACCCGGCCCAGTTGGACCTCGTGCGCGCCCGCCCCGGGCTGATACCCGGCGCCTGGGCGGAGTCCCTGCGCCGCGATCCGCCCACGCCCGTCGTCCTGCGCCGCGCGAGCGCGCCGGTCGCCCTGGGCGGCGCCACGCTGCCCGCGGGAGCCGTCGTGGCCTGCCTCATAGGCTCCGCGGGGCGCGACCCGTTCCGCTTCGCCGACCCCGACCGCTACGACATCTTCCGCGCGGACCCGGCCCACCTCGCCTTCGGCGCCGGACGCCACTTCTGCCCGGCCACCACCCTGGCGGGGCTCGCCGCCGAGTGCGGCCTGCGGGCCCTGCTCGACGCGATGCCGGGCCTGCGCTGGGCGCCCGGCTTCCGGCCCGCGCCTCGCGGACTCATGGCGCGGGCGCCGCGCCTGCTACTCGTCCGCCCGCGCTGAGGCGTCCTCGCCCTCGGCCGTGACCCGCTCCAGGAGCACCACAGGCAGCTCGCCGAAAAGCTCCTCCACGCGCGCGTGCCCGGTGAACTCCCGCCCCGGAGCGAGCAGGTCCGCCCACCGCCCCTCCGGAAGCGCCAGTTCCGTCGAGCGCCAGCCGCCCTCGTCGGACAGCCGCAAGGAGAGCCGGGTCGCCGCCGCGATCACCTCTCCGGAGCGCGTGAAGGCCACGCAGTGCGCCGCGCCGGGGCCCCGCACCGCCAGCGGCTCGTACGTCGCCGCGCCGCCGAACAGCTCCGGGCGCCGCTTGCGCAGCCGCAGCGCCGTCGCCGTGAGGGCCAGTTTCTCCTCGGAGAGGTCCCAGCGGTCACGGTGCTGCTCCAGGTACTCCAGGACGTGCGCCTGGAACCGCACGGGCCGCCGGTTGTCCGGGTCCACCAGGGCGCGGTACTCGCCCTCCGTGCCCTGGTAGAGGTCGGGCACCCCGGGCATCGTCAGCTGGAGCAGCGTGGCCCCCAGGACGTTCGCCCGCACATGGGGGCGAAGGCCGCTGGCGAACTCCGCGACCGTGTAGAGCGGCGGCCCGCAGGGACCGGCCTCCACGAACGCCGTCACGGCCTTCTCGTACGCCTCGTTCGGCTCGGTCCAGCTCGTGTGCAGGCCCGCCTCGCGCACGTGCTTGAGCAGGGCCTTCTGCAGCCGTTCGTCGTAGGGGAAGCCGAAGCCGACGGCCGTCTGCCAGGCCGCCCAGGCCAGTTGGGGATCGGGCGCGCTCGCGCCGCCCACGCGCGCGGTCTGCTCGGTCACGTCGACCAGGAGGTCAGCCCACCGCTCCGGGCACTGCGTGAGCACGGCGATGCCCGCCCGTACGTCGGCGCTGCGCTTCGTGTCGTGCGTGGTGAGCACCGTTCCCGCGTAGGGCCAGTCGCGCTGCACGCGCGCGCAGTAGGCGTGAAAGGCCTCCGGAGCCACCGCGGGACGCTCGGGGGAGCCGCCCACCTCCGCCGCCGAGAGGAGCGGCGCGTGCCGGTAGAACGCCGTGTCCTCGACCGCCTTGGCCCGCAGCGCCGACGAGATCTGCGCGAACCGCGCGCGGAAGCCGTCGAGCGCGGGCCCGGACCCCAGGCGCCCGAGCACCAGGTCCCGTACGACGTCGACCGCCTCGGCCTCCTCCCGCACCGCGAAGGCCGTCTTGGCCTCGTGGGCGGCCCGCACCGTGAGCACCGAAGCCGGTTCGACGCCCCCGGAGACGTAGGGCCGGTAGACGGGAAGCCGCACGAGCAGCTCCAGGAGCGCGGTGCGCAGCGCCCACGGCGCGTGGTCGCGCAGCGTGGGGTCCGGGGCGCAGAGCGCGGTCGCCTCGCGCGTGAGGCGGTCGGTCTCGGCGGCCAGCTCATGGGTGAGCACCTTGTACGCGGCGCGCCGCACCGTCGCGTCCCAGTCGCCGCCCCGGTCCACCACCGGCGCCGTGAACCTCCGGTACTGGCCCAGGAGTTCACCCGCACCCGCCGGGTCCGTGAAGAGGCCGTCGAGGTGGCGCAGCGCGTCGTATCCGGTGGTGCCCGCGACGGGCCAGGCCGCGGGGAGCTGTTCCCCGTCGGCGAGGATCTTCTCGACGACCGTCCAGCGCCCGTGCGTGGCCTCGTGGAGCCGGTGGAGGTAGGCCCCCGGATCCGCGAGCCCGTCGGGGTGGTCGATCCGCAGCCCCTCCACGACCCCCTCCCGGAGCAGTGCGAGGATCTTGGCGTGGGTGGCGTCGAACACCTCCGGGTCCTCGACGCGTACGCCGATGAGGTCCGAGATGGTGAAGAAACGCCGGTAGTTGAGCTCCGTGCGGGCCAGGCGCCACCACGCGAGCCGGTACCACTGGGCGTCCAGGAGCTGCGGCAGCGGCAGATCCCCGGTGCCTTCGCGCAGGGGGAAGGCGTGCTCGTGGTAGCGCAGCTCGTTCC
Source organism: Streptomyces sp. NPDC057302 (assembly GCF_042667685.1). Lineage (NCBI taxonomy): Bacteria > Bacillati > Actinomycetota > Actinomycetes > Kitasatosporales > Streptomycetaceae > Streptomyces > Streptomyces sp. NPDC057302. Next base: position 64,006 of record NZ_JBHUZJ010000038.1, read on the forward strand.
CGTCGACCCGCAGGCGCTCCAGCTCGTCCCCGATCCCGCGGCCGAGCACGGGAAGCAGCACCTGTCCGCCGCCCGCCTCCCAGTCGATGTCGAACCAGCGCGCGTAGGGCGATCCGGGGCCCTCCCGCAGGACCTCCCACAGGGCGTGGTTGTGGCGCGGCACCGCCGCCATGTGGTTCGGCACGATGTCCACGACGAGGCCGAGACCGTGCGCCCGCGCGGTGCGCGAAAGGGCCCGCAGCCCGTCCTCGCCGCCCAGCTCGTCGCGCACGCGCGCGTGGTCCACGACGTCATAGCCGTGCGTGGAGCCCGGAACGGCCTCGAGCACCGGCGACAGATGCAGGTGGGAGACTCCCAGCGATGCCAGATACGGGACGGCCGCCTCGGCGGCCTCGAACGGGAACTCCGGCTGGAGCTGGAGTCGGTACGTGGCGGTGGGCGGCGGGGGCACCGCGGGTTCTGAGCGCTCAGGCGTCATGCGAACGTACGTACCCGCCTGGCGGGCTTTCGTGCCATCGACTCATGCTTCCGGGTGCCACGGTGTCGCTAGCTTCGGACGATGGCGACAAAGACACGGGCCGGACGGGCCGGACGGGCCGGGCAGGGCGAGTCCGGCGCACCCGGACTTCTGGACACCTACCGGGAAGTGATCGGACACACCGGAGCGCTCCTTCCGGTGATCTCGTTCCTCGGCAGGCTCCCCGTGGCCATGATCCAGTTCGGCAGCGTCCTGCTGGTCACCGAGACCAGCGGATCGCTCGCCACGGGCGGCGTGGTCGCCTGCGCGCTTGCGCTCGGCCAGGTGACCATGGGCCCGGTCGTCGGCCGGCTCGCCGACCGGCGCGGCCAGCGCTCCGTCGTCCTCGCCTTCTCGCTGCTCAACGCCGTGGCGATTGCGGTGTACACGCTCGGCGCCCTCCTCGGGCTGCCCACGCCCGCGCTGATCGTCCTCGCCGTGCTCGCCGGTGCGAGCATCCCGGGGATCGGCCCGCTGGCCCGCGCACGCGCCGTCCCGCTGGTCCGCACGGCGGGCGGCGACGACCGTCTGGTCAACACCGTGCTGTCCCTGGAGAGCACCATGGACGAGGTGTCCTTCGTGCTCGGACCCGCCTTCGTGGGCCTGGCGGCCGTGGCGGGCCATCCGGCGTACGCCTTCGGGGCGGCGGCGCTCCTTGTCGCCCTCTGCGGCTCCGGCTTCGCGCTGCACCCCACGGGCCGCACGGCGCGATCGGCCCCCACGACGGGGCGAGCGGCACGCGCGCGTGGCGGCCGGGATCGGCTGCCGCGCGAGGTCGTCGTCGTACGCGTCGGGCTCGTCTTCGTGGGCGTCCTGCTCGGGGCCTGTGGAGCGGGCATCACGGCTCTCACCGAGGAGTTGGGCCGGCCGGGCCAGGCGGGCCTCGTCTATGCCGCCATGGGCGTCATGAGCGCCGTCGTGGGCCTCTCCATGGCCGCGCTGCCCGAGCGCTTCGGCCTGTACGCGCGCTGGCGCGTGGCGACGGCGGCCGCCGCGCTGCTCTCGCTGCCGCTGGTGTGGACGGACAGCATGACGGGCCTGTACCTCGTGGTGACCGTGTTCGGCGCCATCTTCGCCCCGAACCTGATCACCGGCTTCGCGCTCACCGAGCGCTCCTGCCCGCCGCGGCGCCTCGCCGAGGGGATGACGTTCGCGGCGAGCGCCTTCGTCGGCGGCCAGGCGATCACGCTCGCCGTGGCGGGACGCCTGGCCGAGACCTACGGCCCCGGAGCGGCGTTCGCGCTCGGCAGCGCGGCCGCCGCCGTCGCGTTCCTCGTCGCGCTCGCCGCCCGACCCGCGGCGGGCGACGGCGCGCGCACCCCCTCCTTGGTCACGCGGGGCGGCGCAGGACGGTGAGACTCCGGTCGGTGAGCGTCAGGCGCTCGCCGGCCCCCGCCTTCAGGCCCGTGTCCCGCGGCACGCCCTCCGGCAGCGCGGTGTCCACGACCACCTGCCACTGGCGGCCGTGATTGACCGGAACGACGAACTCCAGGGGTTCGGCGGACGCGTTGAACATCATCAGGAACGAGTCGTCCGCGATCCGCTCGCCGCGCGTGCCCGGCTCGGAGATCGCGTTGCCGTTCAGGAACACCGTCAGCGCCCGTGCCTGCGAGGCGTCCCAGTCCTCCTGCGCCATCTCCTCGCCCTCCGGTGTGAACCAGGCGATGTCGGAGAGCTCGTCGTGGGTGCCCTCGACCGGACGGCCGTGGAAGAAGCGCCTGCGGCGGAAGACGGGGTGATCGCGCCGCAGCCACGCCATCGCGCGCGTGAACTCCAGCTGCGTGCTCTCGCCCTCGGGCCAGCGCACCCAGGCGATCTCGTTGTCCTGGCAGTAGGCGTTGTTGTTGCCCCCTTGCGTGCGGGCGAACTCGTCGCCGTGGCTGAGCATCGGGACGCCCTGGGAGAGCATCAGCGTCGCGATGAAGTTGCGCATCTGCCGCTCGCGCAGCGCAAGGACGTCCGGGTCGTCGGTCTCGCCCTCGGCCCCGCAGTTCCAGGAGCGGTTGTGGCTCTCGCCGTCCTGGTTGTCCTCGCCGTTGGCGTCGTTGCGCTTGTCGTTGTACGAGACGAGGTCGTGCAGCGTGAAGCCGTCGTGGCAGGTCGTGAAGTTGATCGACGCCAGGGGGCGCCGCCCGTCGTCCTGGTAGAGGTCGGACGAACCGGTCAGGCGTGAGGCGAACTCGGCGAGCGTGCGCGGCTCGCCCCGCCACATGTCGCGCACCGTGTCGCGGTACATGCCGTTCCACTCGGTCCACAGCGGCGGGAAGTTGCCGACCTGATAGCCGCCCTCGCCGACGTCCCACGGCTCGGCGATCAGCTTCACCTGGCTCACCACGGGGTCCTGCTGCACGAGGTCGAAGAACGACGAGAGCCGGTCCACCTCGTGGAACTGCCGGGCCAGCGTCGCCGCGAGATCGAAGCGGAAGCCGTCCACGTGCATGTCCGTGACCCAGTGCCGCAGCGAATCCATGATCATCTGGAGTACGTGCGGCGACCGCATCAGGAGCGAGTTGCCGGTCCCCGTGGTGTCCATGTAGTAGCGGGGATCGTCCGTCAGGCGGTAGTACGAGGCGTTGTCCAGGCCCTTGTAGGAGAGCGTCGGGCCCAGGTGGTTGCCCTCGGCCGTGTGGTTGTAGACGACGTCCAGGATCACCTCGATGTCCGCCTCGTGCAGCGCCTTGACCGCCTGCTTGAACTCCAGGACCTGCTCGCCCCGGTCGCCCCAGGAGGCGTACGCGTTGTGGGGCGCGAAGAAGCCGATCGTGTTGTAGCCCCAGTAGTTGTTCAGGCCCATGTCGACCAGGCGGTGGTCGTTCACGAACTGGTGCACCGGCATCAGTTCGAGCGCCGTCACCCCCAGCTGCGAGAGGTGATCGATGACCGCGGGGTGCGCGAGCGCCGCGTACGTACCGCGCAGCTCCTGGGGAAGATCCGGGTGCCGCATGGTCAGGCCCTTCACATGGGCCTCGTAGAGCACGGTCTCGTTGTACGGGGTGCGCGGCGGGCGGTCGTCGCCCCAGTCGAAGTACGGATTGACCACCACGGAGGTCATCATGTGCGGCGCCGAATCCATGTCGTTGCGCTTGTCCGGGGCGCCGAAGCGGTAGCTGTACACCTCCTCGCCCCAGTCGATCTTGCCGCTGACCGCGCGGGCGTACGGATCGAGGAGCAGCTTCGCCGAGTTGCAGCGGTGCCCCTGCGCGGGGTCGTACGGACCGTGCACACGGAAGCCGTACCGCTGGCCCGGCATCACGCCGGGCAGGTACGCGTGCAGCACGAACGCGTCGGACTCACGCAGCTCGACGGCTGTCTCCGAGCCGTCGTCATGCAACAAACAGAGCTCTATGCGGTCGGCGGCCTCGGAGAAGACCGCGAAGTTCGTGCCGGCGCCGTCGTACGTGGCACCGAGTGGATACGCCTGCCCTGGCCACACCTGCATGCATACGACTCTTCCACTACCGCCCCCTCGGCCCGGGGTCACATTGGTCAGAGTCTCCCCGAAAGTGGGGCAACCACGCGGGAGTTGAAGCCGTCTAACCGACCGACCACATACTCGGTATGCCCCTTCTTGGGGCTCGTGGGGGAAAAGGGGAGTAAGTGCGAGAGCTAGTCAGACGCAACCTGGGCAAGGTGATGGCGGGCGCGGCAGTCGCGGTGGCCGCCACCGCGGTGCTGGTGGGCGTCACACTGCCGGGGGCGGGCGAGTCGGGGGGCCGCCAGGCCAACGCCGCGGACGCGCAGCAGAACGCGATCGCGAAGGACGGCGTCGTCGAGGCCGCGCCGGACGAGGGCGAGAAGGGCATAGGCAGCGACCCGCTGACCGACGCCGAGATCGAGCGTGCGGAGAAGGCCTCGGTGTCGGGCGCCCTGCGCTCCAGCGCCAGGGACGTCGAGGGCGACCGCGGCCCGCAGCTCCTGTCGACCAACCTCAGTGAGCCGGAGCCGACCGACGCGGGCGCCGCGGCTCCGCGCCGCGCGGAGGTCGTGTACTACGACTACAAGAAGGACGCGGTCATCACCAAGACGGTCAACGTGGAGACCGGCAAGGTGGAGAACACGAACACCACGCAGAACGTCCAGCCGCCGCCCAGCCAGGAAGAGCTCGCCGAGGGCGCGCAGCTGCTGATCGCCGACCCGCTCGGCAAGGGCCTGAAGCAGGACTTCAAGCACGCCACGGGCAAGGCGCTGACCGGCCCGGGACAGCTCCAGCTCAGCGGCATGGTCTTCCGCAAGGAGACCGTCGAGCGCGTGCCGGCCGGCCTGACCGAGTGCGGCAAGCACCGGTGCCTCCAGGTCGTCACCAAGGTCAAGAGCGGCCCGTGGATCGACACCCGGTCCCTCGTCGTCGACCTGAGCACCCGTTCCGTGGGCCGCCTCGGCTGATTCGAGCCCGCGCGCGCACGACACCACACTTCTGCTTCTCCTCGTACGAGGGAGTTCACACCGCAATGCACGTCAACAGACTTTCGCGCGCCCGCAAGAAGGCCACCCTGGCCTTCGCGGTCGCGGCAATGATCGGTGGCGCCGCCACCGTCGCCTCACCCGCATCGGCCGCACCCCAGGCGCCCAGCGCCCCGGCGGCGGCCGCCGACTGCAGTGACGCCTACAAGATCGAGCAGACCGTCGACGGCGGCACGACCTGGCGCATGTGCTGGCACTACAACACGCTCTCCGGCCTGATCCTCGACAAGATCAGCTACCAGCCCAAGGGGGAGGAGAAGCCGATACCCGTCCTGACCAGCGCCCGGCTCGCGCAGGTCCACGTCCCCTACGACGACGGCGAGGCCGAGTACGACGACGTCACCGGCACCGACTTCGGCCAGGCCCTGCAGAACCTGAACCCTGGCGAGTGTCCCGGCGGCACCATCAAGACCGTGAAGGTCCCGCAGCGGGGCGACGTGAAGGGCCTGTGCGCCACCACGCGCGCGCGTGGCCACGCGTACCGCCTCAACGACGACGAGAGCACCGGCGGCACCGGCAAGGTCTACACCGGCCAGGGCAAGGACCTGCTCGTCTACACGGTGAACAAGGCCTCCTGGTACGAGTACATCACCGAGTGGCGCTTCTCCTCGGACGGCACCATCACCTCCCAGGTCGGCGCGACCGGCAGCCTCTCGCCGTACGACTACGACGGCGGCGACAGCCGTGGCTGGCCGATCGGCAAGGGCGACCAGGCCAAGGCCGAGAGCCACGCCCACAACGTCTTCTGGCGGCTCAACTTCGGCCTGGACGGCTCCCCGAAGGCCAAGGTCGAGCAGTACGACTCCAAGGTCACCCCGCCCACCGGCCAGGGCAGCCCCACCACGAAGACCACCCGCACCAAGGTCACCAAGGAGCTCGCCGGTGACCGCAAGGACATGCGCTGGTGGCGCGTGGTCAGCGGGGCCGGCAAGAACAAGGACGGCCACCCCCGTTCGTACGAGATCGTGCCCGGGGCCAGCACCAAGCACGCCGGACGCCCCTTCACCAAGCACGACGTGTACTTCACCGAGTACAAGAAGTGCGAGCAGTACGCGAGCAACAACCCGGGGTGCGCCAACGGCGTGCCGACCAGCGTCGACAAGTGGGTGAACGGCCAGTCCCTCACGCACCCGGTCACCTGGGTCCACGTCGGCTTCCACCACATCGCCCGTGACGAGGACCAGCAGCCGATGCCGGTCCACTGGCAGGGCTTCTCGCTGGCCGCGCGCGACGTGACCGCTATGAGTCCGCTCACTCCGGAGGAGCTCGCCGGCCAGAACGGCCAGCCGCCGCTTGGTCGTTGAGAATCCACCCTTGCCATCCGGCTGCACCGCCCGCCGCTCCCGGAGTACCCTTCCTTGATCGTTGAACGGGGGAGTGCTCGGGGGAGCGGAAGGGGTGCGCTGGGTGAGCTCGGGAGGGCGGGAACTGCCCCCTGGTGACGAGGGTCACGAGGGGAGTTCCGCGGACGGCCCGCCCGGAGCGGTGTCCTTGGCGCGGCCGATGGAGATGGGATCTCAGATCGGACCCGAACTGGACTGGGGCGCCGACGCCTGGCGCGAGGTGCGTACGCGCGCACAGCGCGCCGGGCGGGCCTACATCTGGCTGAATCTCGTGGAGCAGCGGCTGCGCGCGGTCGTGGCCGCTGTTCTGCGTCCCATCTACGAACCCGTGCACGCCGACGACTGGGTGGTCGCCGCCGCGGGACCCGCGGGGCAGGAGTGGGTCCAGCGGGCCGTCGCCGTACGCGAAGTGAGCCGCCGCAAGGGCTATTTGCTCGACCCGGCGGACGACAACGTCCTCAGCTTCCTCACGCTGCCCCAGTTGCGTGAGCTGATGGTGCAGCACTGGCCGTGCTTCGAGCCGTACTTCGACGACCGCAGGGACGTCGAGCTCGCGCTCGACGAGCTGGAAGTGACCCGGAACGTCGTCTCCCGCAACCGCGCCCTGTCCACCGCCGTGCTCGCCCAGGCGGAGCGCGCCTCCGCCAAGCTCCTGGACATACTCGGCACGGGCACCGACACGCCGTCCGTGCGCCGGCTGCCCGTCGACGCCGTCGAGTCCCTGGTCGGCGACCGGTACGCCGACGTGGTGGGCGTCCACTCGGACCGCGTGCGGCTCCTGCGGCAGTTCCCGGCCGAGGACATCTTCGGCGGTGCCCGCCGTCTCGACGCGATCGGGATAGGCATGAACCTCCTGGTCCAGAACTTCTCCGGGCGCCGACTCGTCCGTCTCGCGGAGTCCGGCTGCCGGGCGCGGCTGCTCTTCCTCAACCCGGCGAGCAGCGCGGTCAAGCGCAGGGAGCGCGAACTGGGCCTGAAGCGGGGCGAGCTGAGCCGCAGCGTCGAGATGAACATCCTGCACATGCGCCGGGTGCGGGCCCGCCTGCGCGATCCGGGCGCCTTCGAGATCCACGTCTTTGACGAGACCCCGCGCTTCACCGCGTATCTGGTCGACGGGGACGGCCCCGACGGCATCGCGGTCGTCCAGTCGTATCTGCGCAGGACGCGGGGGATGGAGGCGCCGGTGCTCGTGCTGCGGGGCGGGCGCCGGGTGGTCAAGGCGGACGAGCCGGACGAGAACGGACTCTTCGAGACGTACCGGGAGGAGTTCGAGCTGGCCTGGGCGGACTCGCGGCCGGTCTCCTGAGCGGCCCCGGGCGGTGGTCCGGGGCGGCAGGCGGAACGCGCTCCTCGGATTGTCAGTGGCGCGTGGGATCGTGGTGGTCAATGGGGGAAAGCACCACAGAGAAGGGGGCGGCCATGGGCTGGCACCGGGAGCTGCTGATCGGTTTCGACCTGGAGACCACCGGGACGGATCCGCGCGAGGCGCGCATCGTCACGGGCGCGGTGATCGAGGTCAGGGCCGGCGAGACGCTGGGCCGCAAGGAGTGGCTCGCCGACCCCGGGGTCGAGATCCCGGCGGAGGCGGTGGCGGTGCACGGCATCTCGAACGAACGGGCCGCGGCGGACGGCAGACCGGCCGCCGAGGTCGCCGACGCGATAGCGGCGGTCCTCGTGTCGTACTGGCAGTCGGGCGTCCCGGTCGTGGCCTACAACGCGGCCTTCGACCTGACCCTGCTCGCCGCCGAGTTGCACCGGCACGGCCTGCCGTCCCTGACCGAGCGCCTGGGCGGCGCGGAACCGGCCCCGGTCATCGATCCGTACACGATCGACCGCTCCGTCGAGCGCTACCGCAAGGGCAAGCGCAACCTCGAAGCGGTCTGCACCGAGTACGGCGTGCTCCTGGAGTCGGCCCATGACGCCACGTCGGACGCCCTGGCCGCGGCCCGCCTGGCCACCGCCATAGCCGACCGCCACCCCAAGCTGGCCGCCTTCGGCCCCGCGGAGCTGCACCGCCGCCAGATCGACTGGTATGCGCAATGGGCCGCGGACTTCCAGAAGTTCCTGCGCAAGAAGGGCGAGACGGACGCGGTGATCGACGGCACGTGGCCCCTGCGGGGTGAGGTCAGCAGGTCGAGCCCGACCGGCGTCTGAGGGCGACGGTCGCGCTCAGAAGGGGTACCACCGCACGGCCGCGTCCCCGTCCCGGAGCGAGGCCACCCGGCGGCGGAACTCGGCCAGGGCCTTGGGATTGCTGGGGGCATGCTGCGCGACCCACGCACAGCTCGCCGTCTCCCGGGCCCCCCGAAGCACCGCGCACCCCTCCCACTCCCGCACGTCCCAGCCGTACCGCGCGACGAACCCGTCGTACGCCTCGGCGGGCAGTCCGTAGCGATCCCGCGAGAGCGCCATCACCACGAGATCGTGCTCCCGCAGATCGGCGGAGAAGGTCTCCAGGTCCACCAGGACCGGACCGTCCGCGCCCACGAGGACGTTCCGGGGGAGCGCGTCGCCATGGATGGGTCCTGGAGCAAGGCGGGGGGTGAGCGCCGCTGCCGCCGCCTCGAACCCGTCCCTGCGCTCCCGCAGATAGTCCGCGTCCTCGACGTCGATCGCGTCACCGGCGAGCCGCAGCCACCGCTCGACCCCGCCGAGGAGCTCACGCCGGGGCAGCTCGAACCCGGGCGCGGGCAGCGCGTGCACGAGCCGGAGCAGTGCGGCGAGGTCACGCGGCTCGGCGGGCCGCACGGCCTCTGGCAGCCGGTGCCACACCGTCACCGGATGCCCGTCCACAAGACGGGGTTCGTCCTCGGCCGCCCGCACCGCGGGCACGCCCGAATCCTCCAGCCAGCGCGCGACCCTCAACTCCCGCCGTGCGCGGTCCAGGAGCTCCGGCGCCGCACGCCCGACCTTGACCACGGAGCCGTCACTGCCGAACACCGCGTTCTCGCCGAGCGCGAGCAGTGCCGCGTCCCGCTCCAGACCCGCGGCGCTCAGTACGTCCCGTGCCCGCGCCTCGTCCATCCATTGCCTCCCGAACCGCTCGCCGCGTTCGTCGCGTGCGCCGACACAGTGTCCCATTCGCACAGGCCAAGCGGCTGCGAGGCCTGCGTAGCTGCTTGACGTATCAAGATCCCATCAGCACGATGACGGGGGCCGCCTGGGCGGCCAAACCCCGATGAGCCGCCCAAAGGAGCCGATTCCGTGACATTGGCGACCGCAACGAAGCGGTCAGCGAGAGGCGCGTCCGCCCGCAGAGGCGCGGACCACGGCGCCTGGTTCCTGGTCCTTCCCGCGCTGATCCCGATCCTGGTCCTCAGCGTGGGCCCGCTCCTCTACGGCATCGCGCTCGCGTTCACCGACTCCCAGTCGGGCCGCACCGAGCCGACCCAGTGGGTCGGCGCCCTCAACTTCCAGGACCTGCTGCACGACACGCTGTTCTGGGACTCGTTCCGCATCGGTCTGATCTGGGCGTTCGGCGTCACCGTGCCGCAGTTCTTCCTCGCGCTCGGCCTCGCCCTCCTGCTCAACCAGCCGTTGCGGATGCGCTGGCTCGCACGGGCGCTCGCGATCATCCCCTGGGCCATGCCCGAGGTGGTCGTCGGCATCATGTGGCGGCTCGTCTACCACCCGGACGCGGGCGTGCTGAACGAGACGCTCTCCAACCTCGGCCTGGGGGAGGGCAAGGACTGGCTGACCGGGACGGCCACCGCACTCTTCGCCGTCATCGTCGTCGGCATCTGGGCCGGCATGCCGCAGACCACCGTCGCGCTCCTCGCCGGGCTCCAGAACACCCCGCGCGAGCTGCACGAAGCCGCGGCGATGGACGGCGCGGGCGCCTGGCGCCGCTTCCGCACCGTCACCTGGCCCGCAATCAAGCCGATCGCCCTGGCCATCACGGCGCTCAACTTCATCTGGAACTTCAATTCCTTCGCCCTGGTCTACGTCCTCACCCAGGGCGGCCCCGGCGGCCGCACCCGCCTTCCCATGCTCTTCGCTTACGAAGAGGCCTTCCGCTACGGGCAGTTCGGCTATGCCGCGGCCATGGGCTGTGTGATGGTCGCGGTGATCTCCGTGATCCTCGCCTTCTACCTCGTCGGCCGCCTGAAGGGAGGCGAAGAGTCATGACGCGCACGAAGAAGTCGACGCGCGCCGCGCAGTACGCGGCCCTCGCCGCCTATCTCGTCTTCCTCGCCTTCCCGTTCCTCTGGCTGATCTCCACGGCCTTCAAGCCCGCACGGGAACTGGGCAGTCTGCACCCCACCTGGATCCCAAAAAACCCGACCCTGGAGAACTTCCGGCAGGCCTTCGACGAGCAGCCGCTGCTCCAGGCCGCGGGCAACTCCCTGATCGCGGCGCTCAGCGCGTCCCTGATCGCGGTCGTCATCGCGACCCCCATGGCGTACGTCATGGCGCGGCACCAGAACCGCGTCTCGAAGGCGGCGACGGGCTGGGTGGTGATCAGCCAGGCGTTCCCCTTCGTCCTGATCATCATCCCGCTGTTCCTGATCCTGAAGAACCTGCACCTGATCAACTCGCTGCTCGGCCTGATCATGGTCTACGTGGTGTGGTCGCTGCCCTTCGCGCTGTGGATGCTCGTCGGTTACGTCCGCGCGGTGCCCACCGAACTGGAGGAGGCGGCGGCGGTCGACGGCGCGAGCAAGGTGCGTACGTTCGTCTCGGTCGTCGCGCCGCTGCTCGCCCCCGGCATCGTCGCCACGGCGATGTTCGCCTTCATCACCGCATGGAACGAGTTCTTCTTCGCGCTCGTCCTGCTCAAGACCCCGGAGAAGCAGACCTTGCCGGTCATCCTCAACCGCTTCATCGGCAGCGAGGGCGTCGCGGACCTCGGGCCGCTGGCCGCGGCGGCGTTCCTCGCCACCATCCCCTCGCTCGTCATCTTCGCGATCATCCAGAAGCGGATCACGGGCGGCATGCTGGCAGGGGCGGTGAAGGCCTGATGCGCGCAGCACCACGTCGAAGGACCGCCGTCACCGCCACCACTGCCACCGCCGTCACCGCGGCGCTCGCGCTGCTGCTCGGCGGCTGCAGCGGCGACTCGGGTGACGACGACGGGAAGATCACCCTTCAGTTCCAGTCCCTGGCCTGGCAGAAGGAGTCCGTCGACGCCAACAAGGCGCTCGTCAAGGAGTGGAACGCCACCCATCCCGACGTCAAGGTCGAGTACGTACAGGGCAGTTGGGACAGTGTCCACGACCAGCTGCTCACCTCCTTCGAGGGCGGCGAGGCGCCGGACATCATCCACGACGCATCGGACGACCTCGCCGACTTCGCGTACGGCGGCTATCTCGCGGACATCGGCGACCTGCTCCCCGAGCGCCTCAAGTCCGACATCCCCGAGCGCAGTTGGGAGACGACGACCTTCGACGGCAAGGTCTTCGGAGTGCCCTTCCTCCAGGAGCCGCGCGTCCTGATCGCCAACGCGAAGTGGCTGAAGAAGTCGGGGGTGCGGATCCCCACCCCCGAGAAGCCGTGGAGCTGGGAGGAGTTCCGCTCGGTCAGCAAGGAACTGGGCGACGGCAAGGACGGGAAGTACGGGGTGGCCTGGCCGCTCAAGGAGCCGGTGTCCGCGACGCTCAACCTCTCCCTGTCGACCGGCGGGAAGATGTTCCACCGGGGCGATGACGGCAAGGTCGACGTCCGCTTCGACACTGCCGACGCGATCATGCCGCGCACGGTCCACGACCAGGTCAACACCGACAAGAGCGCGTCCGGTTCGACCCTGGGCATGGGCGGCTCCGACACCCTGCCGGGCTTCTTCGGCGGCAAGTACGCGATGGTCCCGCTCGGCTTCTCCTACCGCCAGCAGATCGTCCAGCAGGCGCCCAAGGGCTTCGACTGGCAGGTGCTTCCGGCCCCGGCCGGAGCGGAGGGGCTCGCGCAGGGCGTCAGCCCGCAGACCCTGTCCGTCTCCGAGGACAGCCCGCACAAGAAGGAGGCGGCCGAGTTCATCGACTTCTTCCTCCAGCCGGACAACATGGTGAAACTCGCCCGCGGCGACTGGATGCTGCCTACCGGTGCGCAGGCCCTGAAGGATCCCGCCCTGCGCACGAAGAAGGACGACTGGGCGGCTGGCACGGCGCTCGCCGCAGACCTGCGCCCCGCGCCCGCGCAGTCGGTGCGGGGGTATCCGGAGTGGAAGGACAAGGTGGCGACCCCGGCGCTCCAGGAGTACTACAGCGGGGCGATCGGCCTTGATGAGCTGAGGAAGCGCCTGGTGAAGGACGGGAATCTGGTGCTTGCGCGGTATCAGCGGTGAGCGCTCCACCGAGGTGCGGGGATGGTCCTGCGGGCCGGTGGGGGCTGTTCGCGCAGCTCCCCGCGCGGCTCTCCGCGCCCCTTACGGGACGCGATGCCCGTTGCCCTGCCCCGCCCGCACGAGCCCCGATTCGTACGCGGCGATGACCGCCTGAGCCCGGTCACGGACGCCCAGCTTCGCGAAGATGCCGGTGGCGTGGTTCTTCACGGTCTGGAGGCCGATCTCCATCCGCTGGGCGATCTCGGCGTTGTCGAGGCCCGCGGCGATCAGGCGGAGCACGTCGATCTCACGCGGGGTGAGTCCGGCGAGGTCCGCGGTCGGCGGGTGCGAGGCCGGCGCCGGGGTCACGAAGGTGGCGAGCAGCCGGGTCAGCAGCCGCGGGGCGACGACGGACTCGCCGCGGTGGACGGTGCGCAGCGCGGCCACCAGCTCCTCGGGCGAGACGTCCTTGGGCAGGAACCCCGAGGCTCCGGCCCGCAGGGCGCCGACCACGTGCTCGTCCATGTCGAAGGTGCTGAGCGCGAGGACCCGGCAGCGGGGCAGCTCGGCCGCAAGGCGCCCGGTGGCCTTGACGCCGTCGAGCACGGGCATGCGGATGTCCATCAGGACGACGTCGGGGCGGAGTTCGAGGGCCGCCGCGACGGCCTGCTCGCCGTCGCCCACTTCGCCGACGACCTGGATGGCGGGGTCCGAGAGCAGGATCAGCGACAGGCCCCGGCGCACCAGCGGCTGGTCGTCCGCGATGAGCACCGTGATCCGCTCGGGCCCGCCGCCGCGCTCGGGCTCGGGCTCGCTGCAAGGGGTCATCTGGTCCCGTCCTTCTCGTGTGTGCCGACCTCTTTACCGACCTCTTTACCGACCTCCGCGTCGGCCTTCGCGTCGGCCTCGTACGTACCGGCGGGCAGCGGCACGCTCGCGACCACCTCGAACCCGCCCTCCGCACGGCTGCCGACGTGCAGAGAACCGTCGTGCAGAGCGACACGTTCCCGCATGCCCAGCAGACCGTATCCGCCGCCCCCGTTCCCGCCGACCCCGCCGTGCGCGCTGCCGCCACCGGCGCCGTCGTCGGCCACTTCGATGGTGACCCGGTCCGGGAGATACGCGAGCCGTACCGTGGCGCGGGCCGGGCCCGCGTGCTTGCGGGCGTTGGTCAACGCCTCCTGCACGATGCGGTAGAGGGTCAGGCCCACGGTCATCGGCAGCGGACGGGGCCGCCCGGTGACGTGGAGTTCGGCGGGCAGGCCCGCAGCGGTCGAATCGGCGACGAGCCGCTCGATGCCGTCCACGCCGGGCTGGGGCTCCGACGGCGTCTCCTCCGGGGTGTCGGTGCTGCGCAGGACCCCGAGGAGCTGCCGCATCTCGTGCAGCGCGGTGCGGCCGGACTCCTCCAGGGTCACCAGAGCCTCGCGCGCCGTCTCGGGATCGCGGTCCAGGGTCGACCTGGCCCCGCCGGACATCAAGTACATGGTGGTGATGTGGTGCGCCACGATGTCGTGGAGCTCCCGCGCGATACGGCGCCGCTCCTCGGTCACCGCGCGGTCGGCGAGGAGGTTGCGGTTGATGTCCAGCTGGCGTTGCCACTGCCGCACGGACAGGCCGATGGCGACGATGAGGCAGGGCGTGACCAGCACGTCGGTGAGGCCGATCCCCAGGAACGGCACGTCGTTGTGGAGGTACCGCGCGAGCTGCACGGGCGCGGTGGCCACGACGCCGAGCGCCACGGCACGCCGCCCGCTGTACCTGGCCACGGTGTACAGCGCCACCGCGACGGCGCCGCCGTAGCTGTTCGACATCGGTGAGCCCGGGTCGACGGCAAGACCCAGATTGACGGCCATCTGTACGGCGAGGACCGCCCCGAACACCGGCACGGGATGATGGCGCCTGAAGAGCAACGGGAACACGGAGACCGCGACCAGCAGGACACCGAGCACGGTGACGGGCGCCCCCGGGCCCTCCTCGCCCGGAGCGAGGTAGGCCAGTACGTCGAGCCCCACGGCGGCGACGGCGACCACCACATCACCCGGCGTCGGCCGCACACCGCGTGTGGGCGGCACCGGTGGGAAGAAGTCGCGGCCCATCAGGGCGCCTCCAAAGATCGAGCAGATCGAGCCATCCCATTACATCCCGGCCCGCGGGGCGGTGAATCGCCGCAGGGGCGGTTGTTCCGCCCAGTACTGGAGTACTGCCCCCGACCACGTACCGGACCGGGGTCCCGGGCGCGTCCCCTCCCGGCGGCCGACGTCTTCAACGGGCCCCGCGTGATGACCTATTGGCATGATCCGCAAGCTGACCTCTTTCTCCACTCGACACCGATGGATGACGATCGTCATCTGGACGATCCTCGGAGCGGCACTGTCGTTCGTGGGGAAAGCGATGATGTACGACGTCACCGACTCCCAGGCCGGGGATTTCCTGCCCAAGAAATACGACTCGGCGGTGGCGCTGCGCATCGCGGAGGACGAATTCGGGACCGAGCCCGACCCCAACGCGCTGACCGTGCTGGTCGCCAGGGAGGACGGCGGCAAGCTCACGGCAGGCGACCAGGGCCGGATCACCGCGACCTCGGCCGACCTCGGCCGGGAGCGGATCGTCGCGACGAAGCCCGAAGAACTCATGAAGGACCATTCCCAGATCCCCCGGGTGTCGCCGGGCGCCATGGCCCCGGACAAGAGTTTTCGGCTCCTGTCGGTGACGCTCGACGGAAATGCCAATGACCCCGGACTCCAGGACGTCTACAAGAAATTCCGTGACGGCGCGGAGCATGAATTCGCCGCCGCGGACCTCCGGGTGGGATTCACCGGCGGAATAGCCTCCACGGTGGACAACGCGGAGGCGGAGGAGACCACGGGGAAAGTCGTCGGCATTCTGACGATGGGCCTCATCGTTTTGCTGAACGTGCTGGTGTTCCGCAGCCTGGCGGCCGCGTTCGTGCCGCTGATCGCGGTGGCACTGATCGGCGGTGTCGCATCGGGAGCGGTGGTCGGCGCGGCGAAGCTGTTCGACATCGCCCTCGACCCGTCCACGCCCTCGCTGATCGGTGTCGTACTCCTGGGAATCGGCATCGACTACTTCCTCTTCCTGATGTTCCGGTTCAGGGAGCAGCTGCGCAATCATCCCGGGCAGAACGCCCGGACGGCCGCGGCCGAGACGACCGGGCGGGTGGGCAGTGCGATCACGTCCGCGGCCCTGACGATCGTGGCGGCCTTCGCGACCCTCGGCCTCGCGAGCTTCGGGCAGTTCCGGGTCCTCGGCCCCGCGATCGCCCTCTCCGTACTCGTGATGCTCCTCGCCAGCCTCACGCTGATGCCCGCGCTCCTCGCCGTGCTCGGGCGCGGCATGTTCTGGCCCGCCCGCGCCTGGAAGAAGGAGCGCACCGGCGGGATCAGCGCACGCCTCGGCCACGCCGTGAGCGCCCGGCCGGTGCGGTACGCGCTCGGCAGCCTGGTGCTGCTCGGCGCGCTGGGCGCGGGCGCGCTCGGCATGAAGATGAGCTACGACCAGCAGGGCCTGCCCGAGACGGCCGCGGTCAGGACAGCGGAGCAGATCTCCCGCAGCCTGCCCGCGGGTGTCTCCGACCCGCACACCGTGTACGTACGGAGCACCGACGGCGGTGACATCAAGGAGCGTTCCCTGACCGGGATGACCCGGGCCCTCGGCAAGACGGAGGGCATCGGCGAGGTGGGCGAGCCGGTGCTCAGCAAGGACCGCACGGCCGCGCGGGTCGATCTGTTCCTGAGCGCCGAGTCCGATACGCAGAAGGCGCGCGACCTGGTCTCCGGACCCATCAGGGACACGGCGGCGCGGACCGCCCCGGAGGGCACCAAGGCGTACGTCACGGGAACGGCCGCCGTCTTCGCCGACATCTCGACGGCCGTGGAGAAGGACCTGCGCCTGGTGTTCCCGGTCGCGGCGCTGCTGATCGCGGTGATCCTCTTCCTGCTGCTGCGCTCCCTGCTCGCGCCGGTCGTGCTGCTGATCGCCGTCGGGCTCGGGTTCGTGGCCACCCTCGGGGCGAGCACGCTGGTCTTCCAGCACGGCCTCGACCGGCCGGGCGTCTCGTTCACGCTGCCCCTGGTGCTCTTCCTCTTCGTCGTCGCCCTCGGCACCGACTACAACATCCTGATCACCGACCGGATCAGGGAGGAGATGGACAAGCCCGTCTCCGCCAGGCACGCGGTGGCCGAAGCGGTCCGGCACACCGCGCCCGCCGTCGCCACGGCCGGGATCGTGCTCGCCGGTTCCTTCGCCAGCCTGGCCGCGAGCCCCTCCACCCAGGAGATCGGCTTCGCCACCGGCCTCGGGATCATCCTGTCCTCGCTCGTGCTCTCCCTCGTCCTCGTGCCCGCCCTCGCCGCGATCCTCGGCCGCGGGCTGTGGTGGCCGCGCAGGTCCAACCGGGCGCGGGGCCACCACCACACCCCGGACGAGCCGCCCGCCGCCGAGCGGTATGAGCAGCACGCGCAGTACGAGCCGCTGCACGCGGGCGCTCCGGAGCACCACCACTCGGCGCGGTGACGACCGTGGCCCCCGTGTACGGATCCGTACACTGGGGCCACGACCGTCAGGTGAAGGAAAGCCGTCGCTTTCAGACCGCCACCGACTCCTCCATCTCTTCTTCCTGCTCCCGCTCCTGCTGCTGCTCCTGCTTCTGGTCCCGCTCCTGTTCCCGCCCCGCCTCGTGCTGCCCGTCCGCGCCCCCGGCGCGGGAGGGGCCCGCCGCCCGCTGACGCCTCTCCCACAGCGCCGCGATCCCCGTGATCACCAGGCCGAGCACCAGCCAGCCGGCCAGCGTCCAGACGTGCCCGCCGAGTGCGTGGCCGCCGAAGTACAGGTGGCTGCGGATGCCCTCGACGAATCCCGCGCCGTTCCAGAAGGCGTGCAGCGAGCCGAAGAAGCCGTTCTGGAGTTCCGGCCGGAAGAGACCGCCGGACGACGTGAAGTTGAGCATCACGAACAGGACCATCATCGCCAGCGTCGTCCAGCGCTTCAGGAACGTGTGCAGTCCGATGCCGATGAAGAGGATCCCGGCCGCGTACAGCCACGCCATGGCCCACACGCCCCACAGGCCCTGGTGCACGAGGTGGAAGACCGGGCCGGCGAGCGCCGCGCCGATCAGGCTCACGGCGAACGAGACACCGACGACGAGCCCCGCCCGTGCCCGCATCCGCATCCCGGCCCCCGCGGCGCCGAGCGCCGCCACCGACGCGTACGAGCCGATGCTCACCGCGACGAGCAGGAAGAAGAGGCCCTGCCCCGTGGGGTCGTCGTCGACGGTCGGCGCCACATCGCTGACCTTGAGCGGGACGCCCTGCTCCGCCGCGACCGGCGTGAAGACCTTCTCGACCGCCATGGCGCTCATGTCGGAGCCCGCGGTGGCCACGATCAGCTCGGGGGTCTTGGCGTCGGGGATGAAGGCCCCCGATATGTCCATCGACTTGAGCTCGTCGACCGCCTGGGCGCGGGAACCGACGGTCCGCACGTCGAGCGCGTCGCCCGCCTTGTCCTTGATCGTCTGCGCGAGGGCCTGCGTCTGCTCGCCCGATCCGACGACGGCGATCGGCATGTCGTGCGGCTCCGGCGTGACGAACGCGCCCATGTAGGCGAGACCCATGCCGAGGCACATCAGCAGGGGCGTCAGCAGGTGGAGCAGGACATGGCGGAGTGGTCCGGAGGCGGGTGCCGGGCCGGCAGATGCCTTGTGGGCGGGCGCCGAGGTGGCGGTCATCGGAAGACCTCTCGCGATAGTTGGCTTATACACTCAATCTCAGTGTTGTACTGTACAACCATTCGTGGAGAGGGAGAAATCGTGGCCGACAGGGACGGGTCCATCGAGATCATTCAGCGGGAGATGACGGCGTTCGCCCGGCGGGCCCGCGCCACCGCCGCGCGGATGCACCCCGAGCTCTCGCTCGTGTCGTACACGCTCCTCAGTCACCTGGAGTACCAGGGCGGCTGCCGGGCCACGGATCTCGCGGCGCACTACACGCTGGACAAGTCGACGATCAGCCGGCAGGTGGGCGCGCTGGAGAAGAGCGGGCTCGTGGAGCGGCGGCTCGATCCGACCGATCACCGGGTGCACGTGCTGCATCTGACCGACCGGGGTGACGAGGTGCTCGCGCAGGTCACCGATGCGCGCCGGGTCGCGTTCCAGGAGCGGCTCACCGGGTGGAGCGGCCCCGACCTGGAGAAGTTCGCCGAGTGCCTGCTGCGCTACAACGACGCGGCGTCGAGCAGTGACCTGGACGTCGAGTAGGCGGAGTGGATCGGATCGAGTACGTCGATTAGGCCAAGTCGGGCGGTAATGGGGTTGCACGAGACGTCTCGTCTCGCTTAAGGTCGGCGCATGACCACACGCCAGCGTGCCCACATCGCCATGTTCTCGATCGCCGCGCACGGGCACGTCAACCCGAGCCTCGAAGTGATCCGGGAGCTCGTCGCCCGCGGCCACCGCGTCACGTACGCGATTCCGCACCTCTTCGCCGAGAAGGTCGCCGAGACCGGCGCCGAGCCCGTCCTCTTCGAGACGACGCTGCCGGGTCCCGACGACGACCCCGAGGCGTGGGGGACCGAGCTGATCGACAACATCGAGCCGTTCCTCACCGAGGCGATCGAGACGCTGCCCCAGCTGGCGGCGGCGTACGAAGGCGACGAGCCGGATCTCGTCCTGCACGACATCACCTCCTATCCCGCGCGCGTCCTCGCCCGCCGCTGGGGCGTGCCCGAGGTCTCGCTCTCGCCGAACCTGGTGGCCTGGGACGGGTACGAGGAGGAGGTCGCGGAGCCGATGTACGCCGAGCTGAAGAAGACCGGGCGCGGGCAGGCCTACTACGCGCGCTTCCACGCCTGGCTGGAGGAGAACGGCGTCACGCAGCACCCGGACCCCTTCGTCGGGCGTCCGCCCCGCTCGCTCGTCCTGATCCCCAAGGCGTTCCAGCCCAACGCCGACCGGGTCGACGAGAGGGTGCACACCTTCGTCGGCGCCTGTCAGGGTGACCGCTCGGCGCAGGGCGGCTGGGAGCGTCCGGCCGGTGCCGAGAAGTTGCTGCTCGTCTCGCTGGGCTCGTCCTTCACCAAGCAGCCCGCCTTCTACCGCGAGTGCGTCAAGGCGTTCGGTGACCTGCCCGGGTGGCATGTGGTGCTCCAGGTCGGCAAGCACGTCGAGGCGAGCGAGCTGGGGGAGATCCCCGGGAACGTGGAGGTCCGGCAGTGGGTGCCGCAGCTCGCGGTCCTCAAGCAGGCCGACGCCTTCATCACGCACGCCGGCGCCGGCGGCAGTCAGGAGGGGCTCGCCACCGCCACGCCGATGGTCGCGGTGCCGCAGGCCGTCGACCAGTTCGGCAACGCGGACATGCTCCAGGGCCTCGGGGTGGCCCGGCACGTACCGATGGAGGAGGCCACCGCGGGGACCCTGCGGGAGGCCGTGCTCGGCCTGGTCGGCGACCCGGAGGTGGCGCGCCGCCTCGCCGAGGTGCGGGCCGGGATGGCGGGGGAGGGCGGCACGAAGAGGGCGGCGGACCTGATCGAGGAGGAGCTCGCGAAGGCGGCGGGAGGGGGCCGGGCGTGACGCCCCGTCACGCACCGTGAGCGGTTTCTGTTACGCCCCGGTCATTTCTGTTACGCAGCTGTGGCTCGATAACGCTCTGGTAACGCAGGGTGGTTCTGGCATGGGTATTGACTCGTCCTGAAAGGTTGACCGTTACCCCCGGCCAAAGGTTGCACGGCCGGGTTCTTGTTACTTGAACCAAAACCTTCTTAGCGTGAGGTGAACGTTCCGCGAACGCCAGGAAGTTGACCCCCATGCGACGAGACATACCGCCCCTCGACGAGGTGCGCCGTATTACCCAGAAGAAGCGAGACGCCTGGTGGACCGTGATCCTGGTGGACCCCGTCGCCACGCCGCTCGTGCGGTGGACGGCGATGCGGACCCGGATCACGCCCAACCAGATCACCTGGGGCGCGTTCTTGTTGGGGCTCGTTTCCGCGGCGTTCTTCGCGCTGGGTGACTGGCAGTGGCTCGTCGCCGGTGCCGTCGTCTACCACTTCAGCTTCATCCTCGACTGCATGGACGGAAAGGTCGCCCGCCTCACCGGCACCGGTTCGGTCTTCGGCGCGTGGCTCGACTTCGTCTTCGACCGGATTCGCGTGATGGCGTGTGCGGTGGCCCTGATGGGCGGGCAGTTCCACCGCACCGGGGACGCCTTCTACATCTGGGCCGCGGTCGCCGTGGTCGCCCTCGACACCCTGCGTTACATCAACGGGCTCGAGATCTTCAAGATCCGCCACACCATGCGCAAGCAGATCAAGGTCCGCATGAGGGCGGCCCGCCGGGCCGAGAACCAGGCCGAGCTGGCCTTCATGGAGGACCTGCTGCGGGACAACCCCGAGGCGGACATCGAGCAGGACCTGCAGAAGACGCAGTCGGAGCAGGGGGTCCCCGAGACTCCCGACGCCCCGGAGCTCGCACCCAAGCGACAGGTCATCGACCTGCACCAGGAGTTCCGCCACAAGTTCCCCGCGTACCTGCGGGCGCGCTCCTTCCTGCTGCGCCACCGCATCCGTACGCACCTGGTGAGCGGCATCGAGTTCCAGATGGGCGTCTTCATGATCGGCCCGCTGTTCGACGTGGTGCTTCCGGCGACGATCGTCTCCGGCGCGCTGCTCCTCGTCTTCGAGCTGGCCATCATCTACAAGCTGCTGCTCTCGACGCGGGACTTCACGCGGACGATCGATTCCTTCGAGGAGCGCAAGCTGATCGCCGCCGCGTAAGCGGACCGTCGGCCGAAACCCCCCGGCCGGGCTGGATACCTCCAGCC
>NZ_JBHUZJ010000039.1:0-82193 GCF_042667685.1 Streptomyces sp. NPDC057302
TCAAGACCCACCTGCCCGGCCTCCAGGTCCAGGTCGGAGAGATCCCACGCCTCCACCGGCTTCTTCTTCGCCGCCATGATCCCCTTGAAGGAGGGGTAACGGGCCTCGCCCGACTGGTCGGTCACCGACACCACCGCCGGCAACGACGCCTCAAGCTGCTCGGAGGCCGCATCCCCATCCCGGCGACCCTTGACCACACCATCGGCGACGGAGACCTCCGAGAGCAGGGTGACCTGCGGGACACCCAGGCGCTCGGCCAGCAGCGCGGGCACCACACCCATCGTGCCGTCGGTCGAGGCCATACCCGAGATCACCAGGTCGTAGCCGGCCTTCTCGATCGCCTTGGCCAGCACCAGCGACGTGCCCAGCGCGTCCGTGCCGTGCAGATCGTCGTCCTCGACGTGGATCGCCTTGTCCGCACCCATCGACAACGCCTTGCGCAACGCGTCCTTGGCGTCCTCCGGACCCACCGTCAACACGGTGATCTCCGCGTCATCGGCCTCGTCCGCGATCTGCAACGCCTGCTCGACCGCGTACTCGTCCAGCTCCGACAGCAGGCCATCGACGTCATCCCGGTCGACGGTCAGGTCATCGGCGAAATGCCGGTCGCCGGTGGCGTCAGGCACGTACTTCACGGTGACAACGATCCTCAAGCTCACGCCGGCTCTCCTACTGCATCGTCTTTACTGGGCTGCTGCCTTGCTCTGGCCACTGCCTTCTTGCAGGCAGCATAGGCGCCTGAAGGGGCGGATCCCGGTCGGGGCGGCCCGCGCTCCGACCAGAATATTACTCGCCAGTACACCCAGTACATTCCCACTAAGCAAGCGCTTTGAACTGTGACCTTCCCAACGCTCTGTAATCGGGCGCCGGGAAGGCCGTCCGGGAACTCTCAGTCGCGCAGAGCGTTGAAGCGACCCTGGTGGTAGAGCAGCGGCCGGCCGGCGCCCGCGGGGTCGCCCAGCACCGCCTCCGCGAGGACGATCCGGTGATCACCTGCGGGCACCCGCGCCGCGACCCTGCAGACCAGCCACGCCAGTGTGCCGTCGAGGACGGGCACGCCCTCGGGCCCCTCGTACCAGCGCGTGTCCGCGCCGAAGCGGTCGGCGCCGCTGCGCGCGAAAGTCGTGGCGAGGTCGAGCTGATGCTCGCCGAGTATGTGGACGCCGACGTGTTCGGCCTCCGAGACCGCGGGCCAGCTGGACGCACCCGTACCGATGCCGAACGAGAGCATCGGGGGCTCGGCGGAGACCGAGACGAGCGAGGTGGCGGTGAACCCGACGGGCCCGGCGGGGCCCTGAGCGGTGATCACGGCGACTCCTGCCGCGTGCTGCCGGAAGACGGAGCGCAGGAGGTCGGGGGAGGCGAGCTGGGGAGTGCGGAGATCGGGCGTGGCCGTCATGGAATTGTCCTTCTGCAGGAGGTACGAGCGGTTCCGTGGCTGCTCAGCAGCCCGGACAGCGCGCACTTGCATGACGGGCGAGGTCCACGTGGACGCGCTCGTAGAGAAGGAGCTCCGGAGGCATGGGAGCAGGCTGGCGATAGATGCCGGGTGCAGTCAAGTCCGTTCCGCGATATGAAAGACCGCCGGCGGCGCCCTGGACCTGTGTCATCACGATCTCCTCCCCCGCACTCCTCGTCTCACACGGCCTTGCCGAGGGCGGCGATCACATCGGCCTTGCGCGGCTGCCCGGTCGCGCGCCGGACGACGTGTCCGTCCGCGTCGAGCACCAGCACCGTCGGTGTCCTGAGGATGCGCAGTTCCCGTACGAGATCGAGTTCGGCCTCGGCGTCGATCTCCACATGGGAGACACCGGGGACCATTTCGGCCACCTCCGCCAGCACCCGGCGCGTGGCCCGACAAGGCTGGCAGAAGGCGCTGGAGAACTGCACGAGTGTGGCGCGCTCCCCCAATTCGTGCCCCTCCCACGCACCCGGTGCCCACGCGTCCGGCCCGTCCCCCGTGTCACGTATCCGCACGTCAGCCTCCCGCCCCCGCGTCATGGTCCAACCGTCCCCGTCTTCAGCGCCGGCGCGCCCGCAGGCATTCCCAACGTGACGAGAATCTCGCGCTCCCCGGGCACGATGGGTGGCCAGCCGTCCGTTCTTGGGGCACGATCTGCGCAACGCCGAAAAACCTACGGCTGCGTAACTTCCCGCCGGGAGCCCCCTCCCAAGGCAGACACGAAGGGCCCTCCCCACCCATGGCAGAGCTTGTCTACCGTCCGGTCATCGGTGCCGCGAGAACGCTGTTCAAGGCATGGGACCTGAAGATCGACTGCAAGGGGTCGGAGAACATCCCTCGCACCGGCGGTGCGGTACTCGTCAGCAATCACATCAGTTACCTCGACTTCATCTTCGACGGCCTCGCGGCTCTGCCGCAGAAGCGGCTCGTGCGCTTCATGGCCAAGGAGTCGGTGTTCCGGCACAAGGTCTCCGGGCCGTTGATGCGCGGGATGAAGCACATCCCCGTCGACCGCACGCAGGGTGAGTCGGCCTACCAGCACGCACTCGACTCGCTGCGCTCCGGGGAGATCATCGGCGTCTTCCCCGAGGCGACGATCTCTCCGTCGTTCACGCTGAAGTCCTTCAAGTCGGGCGCCGCGCGCCTGGCGCAGGAGGCCGGGGTCCCGCTGATCCCGATGGCGCTGTGGGGCACGCAGCGGCTGTGGACCAAGGGGCAGCCGCGCAACTTCAAGCGCAGCCACATCCCGATCACGATCCGGGTCGGTGAGCCGGTCGAGGCTCCCAAGGACCAGTTCGCGGGCGCGATCACCCGGCGGCTTCGCGACCGCTGCCAGGAACTCCTCGAAGCGGCGCAGCGCGCCTATCCCGTACGCCCCAAGGGCCCGGACGACACGTGGTGGATGCCGGCGCACCTCGGCGGCACCGCGCCGACTCCGGCCGAGGTGAAGGCCGCCGAGGCGAGCTGAATCGATTACTCCGGCGCGTGGACGGTGAGTCGCGCGCCGGAGCTGAACTTCCCGAGCAGCTCGGCCAGTTCGGCGCCCGCGGCCTCGACGCCGGAGTCAGGCCCCATCCCCTCGAGCAGGAAGATGGCGTTGACCGACTCCTCGGTGAGACGGGTGCGCGGACCCTGGCGCCAGTTCCAGCGCCGGCAGGTGACGCCCTCGTCGTCGCACCAGACGACCTCGCCCGCGTCCGGGTGCTCGACGCTCTGCTCGCCCCCGGCCATGGTGACGAAGTCCTCGGTCCCGGTGGCCCGCAGCAGACGCATGCCTCCCTTGATGTGGTCCAGGTCCTCGCCGCCGACCGGGATCAGGTGGGCGACGCTGATCGCGTTGTAGACGTCGACGAGGGTGTTGATCCTCGGCAGGCCTCCGTCGGCGAGGGCGCGCTTGGCCAGCGCCTCGGCGGAGTTGCGCGTACGCGAAGGCTTCGCGCCGAAGGCGGTGTAAGCCGCGCGCCAGGCCACCATGTGCGGGTCCTCGTGCGGGGCGCGGCCTTCGAGCCGCTGGGCGAGGCGGCGGGCGGCCTCGTCGAGGAGGGCCGACGTCTCGTCGGTGCTGGGGGTGTTGACGAGCCCGTAGGCCTCGATGGTGACGTGGGTGAAGCCGGGCGCGAGGGCGCGTACCTCGTCGGAGACGGTCAGGTCGATGGTCATGGTCCGTCGTGCCTCACAGTTCGTGCGTCACAGTTCTGAGGGGTAGATCTGCCAGAGGTGCTGCCGGTCGCGGGCTTCTTTGAGCACGCGGAGCGCCACCGGGCTCGGTTCAGCATACAGGACCGGATAGTCCACTTCATTGGACTCAGGATCGACGGGCCAGGCCAGCCGCTCCTCGCCGAGGCGGAACTGCGCGTCGACTCCGGCCGGGATGTTCCCGCGCGGGTCCTGGCGGTGCCAGGCGCCGTCGAGGCGTACGGCGACGAGGCCGTGCAGGGAGTAGCCACTGGTGTTGTCGTCGCGCAGCCGCTGATAGCAGAACGCCGTCGGGATGTCCTCGGCGCGCAGCAGGGCGGCCAAGGCGTGGGACTTGGCGGTGCAGATGCCGGTGCGCTCCCGAAGGACGTCGGAAGCGCGCCAGGTGACCTCCGTGCGGCCCGAGTCCTGCGAGTGCGGGACGGCGTCGCGCACGAACTCGAAGGCGGCGCGGGCGTACGCGTACGTATCGGCGGATGACTTTGCAAGACCTGCCGCCGTCTCGCGGACCAGCGGATGGTGGTGGTCGATCACGTCGTCGGCGGCCAAGTACGCCGACAGGTCAGGGTTTTCCTGGATCAGCTGCATGGCACGGGAGCATAGGAATGCGACCGACCGTACGTCAATTGTTTTACGGTCGGTCGCATATCTATGCAGTTATCGCTATGCGGTCAGCGCGCCATCTCTTCCTTGAGCGCGGCCAGGAACCCGTCCACGTCCTCCTCGCGCGTGTCGAACGCGCACATCCAGCGGACGTCGCCCGCCGCCTCGTCCCAGAAGTAGAAGCGGTACTGCTTCTGGAGCCGCTCGCTCACGTCGTGCGGCAGCCGCGCGAAGACCGCGTTGGCCTGCACCGGGTAGAGGATCTCCACGCCGTGGACGGCGCGCACCCCTTCGGCGAGGCGCTGCGCCATCTCGTTGGCGTGCCGGGCGTTGCGCAGCCAGAGGTCCTTGGCGAGCAGCGCCTCCAACTGCACCGACACGAAGCGCATCTTGGAGGCGAGCTGCATGGACAGCTTGCGCAGGTGCTTCATGTGCTTGACGGCGTCCTGGTTCAGGACGACCACGGCCTCCCCGAAGAGCGCGCCGTTCTTCGTGCCGCCCAGGGACAGGATGTCCACGCCGACCGCGTTCGTGAACGTCCGCATGGGGACGTCGAGTGACGCGGCGGCGTTCGATATGCGCGAGCCGTCGAGGTGCACCTTCATGCCCAGCTTGTGCGCGTGGTCGCAGATGGCGCGGATCTCGTCGGGCGTGTAGAGCGTGCCCAGTTCGGTGTTCTGCGCGATCGAGACGACCTGCGGCATCGCCCGGTGCTCGTCGTCCCAGCCGAACGCCTGCTTGTCGATCAGCTCGGGGGTCAGCTTGCCGTCGGGCGTGGGGACCGTGAGCAGCTTGAGGCCGCCCATGCGCTCGGGGGCGCCGCCCTCGTCCACGTGGATGTGCGCGGACTCGGCGCAGATCACCGCGCCCCAGCGGTCGGTGATCGCCTGGAGCGCGACGACATTGGCCCCCGTGCCGTTGAACACCGGGAACGCCTCGGCCGTGGGGCCGAAGTGGCCGCGGATGACCTGCTGGAGGTTGGCCGTGTAGTCGTCCTCGCCGTACGCGATCTGGTGACCGCCGTTGGCGAGGGCGATGGCGGCGAGGACCTCCGGGTGGGCGCCCGCGTAGTTGTCGCTGGCGAAGCCCCGTACGTCCGGGTCGTGATGGCGGCGTGCGTCGGTCTTCGGCGGGTTCTTCGGAGTGTTCACGGCTTCTCTGTCACGGGTGTCGCGAGCGGTCACGGCTTCTCGGTCAGCCACAGGCGGTTTCCGTTCACTTCTCCGGCGGGGCGCTCCCAGACTCCGGCGATGGCCTCGGCCAGCTCCTTGACGTCCGTGAAGCCCGCGAACTTCGCGTTGGGCCGCTCCGCGCGCATCGCGTCGTGCACCAGCGCCTTGACCACCAGGATGGCAGCCGCCGACGACAGGGCCTGCTCGCCCCCCGCCTTGCGGAAGGCGTCGCCGAGGGCGAGGGTCCAGGCCTCGGCGGCGGCCTTCGACGCGGAGTACGCCGCGTTGCCCGCCGTGGGCTTGGAGGCGCCGGCCGCGCTGATCAGGAGATAGCGGCCGCGGTCGCTGCGCTGCAGGCCGTCCTGGAAGGCCAGCGAGGTGTGCTGGACGGTGCGGATCAGGAGCTTTTCGAGCAGGTCCCAGTCGGCGAGGTCGGTCTCGGCGAAGGTGGCGCTGCCGCGCCAGCCGCCGACGAGGTGGACCAGGCCGTCGATCCGCCCGAATTCCTTCTCCGTGCGGGCGGCCCACCCCTTGGTCGCGTCGAGGTCGAGGAGATCGACCGTGTCGCCTATCACGGTGGCCCCGCCGTGCGCGTACCGCGCGGCGTCCACGGCCTCCGCGAGGCGTGCCGCGTCGGCGTCGGACGCCACGACCGTGGCCCCGGCCTCGGCGAGCCTCAGCAGCGTGGCACGGCCTGCCGGGCCGCCTGCTCCCGCGACCGCTACCACGGCTCCATCGAGTGCGGACATCGTCCTCGCCTCCTTGGTGCGGTCGCTCATGCGGCGACCTGCTCGGCGCGCGCCGCGGTGATCCCCTTGGTGGAGGCGATCACGTGCTTGAGCTTTTTGGAGAGCGCCTCATAGAACATGCTGAGCGGAAACTCGTCGGGAAGCACGTCGTCGACGAGTTTACGGGGCGGAAGCTGCACGTCCAGGGCGTCGGGGCCCTTGGCCCAGCGCGATCCGGGGTGCGGGGCGAGGTACTGGGCGACCAGGTCGTACGCGGCGAACCAGTGGACGAGCTTGGGGCGGTCGATGCCCGCGCGGTAGAGCTCCTCGATCTCGGAGCACAGCTGGTTGGTGACCTGCGGCGCGCGCTCCCAGTCGATCTTGAGCTTGTTGTCGGTCCAGCGGACGACGTCGTGCTTGTGGAGGTACGCGAAGAGCAGCTGGCCGCCGAGTCCGTCGTAGTTCTTGACGCGGTCGCCCGTGACCGGGAAGCGGAACATCCGGTCGAACAGGACGGCGTACTGCACGTCACGCGCCTGCGGGACGCCCTCGGTCTCCAGCTTCACGGCCTCCTTGAAGGCGGTGAGGTCGCAGCGCAGCTCCTCGAGCCCGTACATCCAGAACGGCTGCCGCTGCTTGATCATGAAGGGGTCGAAGGGCAGGTCGCCGTGGCTGTGGGTGCGGTCGTGGACCATGTCCCACAGGACAAAGGCCTGCTGGCAGCGGTCCTGGTCGCCGATCATCTCGCGGATGTCGTCGGGCAGTTCGAGCCCGAGGATGTCCACGGATGCCTCGGTGACGCGGCGGAAGCGGGCCGCCTCGCGGTCGCAGAAGATGCCGCCCCAGCTGAAGCGCTCGGGGGCCTCGCGCACGGCGATCGTCTCCGGGAAGAGCACGGCCGAGTTCGTGTCGTACCCGGCGGTGAAGTCCTCGAAGGTGATGCCGCAGAACAGCGGGTTGTCGTAGCGCGTGCGCTCGAGCTCGGCCAGCCAGTCGGGCCAGACCATGCGCAGGACGACCGCTTCGAGATTGCGGTCCGGGTTGCCGTTCTGCGTGTACATCGGGAAGACCACGAGGTGCTGGAGGCCGTCCTCGCGGTGCGCCGCGGGCTGGAAGGCGAGCAGCGAGTCGAGGAAGTCCGGCACCTGGAAGCCGCCGTCAGCCCAGCGCCGCAGGTCCGAGCCGAGCGCCTGGTGGTACGCGGCGTCGTGCGGCAGGAGCGGGGCAAGCTGGTCGATCGCGGATATCACGCGGTCGACGGCGAGTTCGGCCACGGACTTCGCCGGTGCGCCGTCCGCCTCGAAGTCGATCGAGCCGTCCGCGGACTGCCACGGGCGGATCTCCTGCACGGCGTCCTTGAGCATCGGCCAAGCCGGGTGCTCCACGACCCTACCCATGGGGGCACCTCCGCTCGCGGGAGGAACTGCCCCCTCCGTAACCCTCTGCACAAGAATTTCCGTCACTTGTCAACCTCCACGGGAGAACCTCGCGTCAGAACACCGTATGCGGGCGAGGCTCTCCACCACAAGAGGAGGCTCGGGAAATTATCCTGTGCTACCCCCAACATCACCGCTGTTTTTCCTGTCGGACACCGTCGAGGCGACCGCTTCTGCCACATCCGCCACCGCTGCCCGCGCATCCTCCAGGAGCCGCGTGAAGCCCAGGAAGCCGTGGAACATCCCCGGGTGGTGCCCCTGCGTCACCGGCACCCCCGCCAGACGCAGCTTGAGCGCGTACGCCTTGGCCTCGTCGCACAGCGGATCGCAGCCCGCGGTGACGATGTGCGCGGGCGGCAGCGCGGCGAGGTCCGCGCCCAGGGGCGAGGCGTAGGGGTGCGTGCCTTCGCCGTCCGGCCCGAGGTACTGCTCCCAGAACCACCGCAGGTGCGCGGCGGTGAGGAAGTAGCCGGTCGCGTTCGACGTATACGAGCCGCTGTCCTGCCCCGCGTCGAGCACCGGATAGATCAGCACCTGGAGCGCCACGGCGGGCCCGCCCCGGTCCCGCGCCATCAGGGCGGCGACGGCGGCGAGGCCACCTCCGCTGCTGTCCCCCGCCGTCACCACGGCGCCGGGATCCCCGCCGAGCGCCCCTGCCCGCGCCTGGCCCGCGGCCCAGCACAGGGCCGCGTACGCGTCCTCGGTGGCCGCGGGGAAACGGTGCTCGGGGGCGAGGCGGTAGGCGACGGAGACGACGACGGCGCCGGACTCGGCGCAGAGGGTACGGGCGGTGGCGTCGTGGGTGTCGAGGCCGCAGAGGGTGTAGCCGCCGCCGTGGAAGAAGACGACGGTGGGGCGGGGGCGGTCTGCCTCCTCGGGCCGGTCGATTCCGTCGAGCCGGTCGGGCCGGTCGGTTCCGTCGAGCCGGTCGGCCCCCTCGGGCCGGTAGATCCGCACCGGCAGGTCGGGAGCTCCTGCGGGGCCGGGGACGACCCGGTCCTCGGCCCCTCCCACAACCCCTCCCACGGCCTCTCCCGCCGTGCCCGGGGAGGGGGCCGCCGCGAGGATGCGGCGGGCCTCGGCCGCGTCGGTGACGGCGCCGCCGAGGTCGGGGAAGGCGGCGCTGAGGGCGTCGACGAGCGGGCGCGCCTCCGGGGCGAGCCGGTCTCCGTACGTCTCGTCGGCCGCCGTCATCCCGCCTCCTGGGCGCGGAAGTACGGGATGACCTTCTCGCCCCACTGCCGCAGGGTCTCCATGCAGGCCTCCTGCGGGACGGTGCCCATCTGGATGAGGCACATGATCTCGTCGGCCCCTGCGTCGCGGAGCCGCTCCACGTAGGCGATGGCGTCGTCGGCCGTGCCGTAGGCGTGATCGGCGTTGAAGGTGGCCGTGGAGGTGGGCCGCACGGGGATGTCGTGCTCGTGCAGCCGCGCGACGACCTGCTCGGCGGCCTCGCGCATCGCGGCCGCCTCGTCGGCCCCCTCGACCACGGCCTCGTCGGGGATGCCCGCGCCGCCGTACCAGTGCCCGATGGACTGCGCGAAGAACCGCTGCCCGCGGATGCCCACGCGCCGGGCCGCGTCCCGGTCGTCGAGCACGATGGTCGGACAGAGCACGGAGAAGTGGTCGTTGACGACGCTGGACACGAAGCGGGTAGCACCGCGGCCCGCGATCGCGGCGTCGTACGCGGTGCGCATCCCGGCGATCGACTCCGGCCCCGCGAAGCCCATCACCAGTGCGCCGATGCCGAGTTCGGCGGCCTGCGTCAGGGTCTCGGTCCTGCTGCAGGCGAGGAAGAGCGGGGGGTGCGGGGTCTGGCGGGGCCGGGGCAGGATCGGGTGCGGGTCGATGTCGAGCAGCGCGCCATGGTGCTCCAGCTCCTCGCTCTGCCAGGCCTTCCCGATGATCTGGAGCGCCTCCTCGACCTCCTGCGTCGTACGTTCCTTGTCGACGCCGCAGAGTGAGGTCTCCTGGAGCGTCCCGCCGCGCCCCGCCCCGAGGTCGAGCCGCCCGCCGGACAGCAGGTCGAGCATGGCGGCGCGCTCGGCGACCCGTGCCGGGTGGTTGAACCGGAACGGCATGCAGACGACGCCGTGCCCGATGCGGATGGTGCTGGTGCGCGCGGCGACCCAGGTCAGGAAGATCTCGGGCGCGCTCATGTGGGCGTACCACTTGAGGGAGTGGTGCTCGACCGCCCAGACGCGGTCGAAGCCCATCTCCTCGGCCAGGACCGCCTGTTCGACGCTGTCACGGATGAGCTGGTGCTCGCGTTCGACGGTGGGGTCGGCGAGCTGAGCTTCGAAGATGACGGAGAACTGCACGTGCCCTCCAGGGGGTTGAGCCGCTGCGGCGCGGTCGCCCGTATGCCGATTAGCCATATGACTAGTCGTCAGGTGCTGAAGTCGCAAGGGGTTCCACGCGGGCTCTTGCGTCCGCCGTCAGAACGGAGCCGGGGCCCGCACCATGAGGTGCGGGCCCCGGCCAGTGGGTCGGTGTGCGCCTGTGATCAGAGGCCGAACTCCTGCGGCGAGACACCGAGCGCCGCGCACGCCTCCCGCAGGACCTGCTCCTCGGCCGGGGCGATGTACCCGTCCGCGCCGGCGACGACGAAGCCGGTCTGCACGACCGCCTTGGCCTCCATGGGCTTCTTCGCCGCCTTGGCGATCTCCTGCATGGCCTCGGTCTTGCCCTGCTGGAAGTTGACCGTCAGCTGGTCCGCGTGCTTGTTGAACCGCGTCCGGAGCTGCTCGGGCGGGAAGTTCTTCAAGACGTCGTTCTGCAGGATCAGCGACTCCACGTGCTGCCGCTCGGCCGGGTCGACCGAGCCGTCGGCCGCAGCGACCAGGGCGCACATGGCCATGCTCGCGTCGCGGTACGCACCGCTCTTGAGCTCCGTCTTGAGGGAGGCGAGCTGGGTCTTGAGCACGCCCACGAGCTGGGCCTTCGACCCCCCTGAGGACCCCGACCCCGACCGTCCGTGACCGCCGGAGCTCCGCGTCCCCTGGGACTGCTGCAGTCCCTTGGCCTGGTCCTTGATCCGGTCCCACATCGCCATCCGTGCCACCTCTGCTACCAGTTCGCTCGTCCGCGCGCGTTCCACGCGTCGTTCCGTCAACGCCTCCCCCGCCGTCGGAGTTCCGTGTCCGGCTGCTCCCAAGGGTGACTCCGACAGAGAATCAAGGGCACGTGCGATCCCAGCTGCCGACAGGAGCCACCCATGTCCATCCGCAGGGCCATGCCCGACATCCGATCGGACTCCATGGAGGAGAGCCGGGACTTCTACGGCCTCCTGGGGTTCGAGGAGGTCATGAATCTGGGCTGGGTCATGACACTCGGCTCCCCCTCCAACCCCACGGCCCAGGTCACCTTCATGAGCCACGACCTGACCGCGCCCGTCGTGCCCGACATGAGCGTGGAAGTGGACGACGTGGACGCGGTCTACGCAACGGTGTGCGAGAGCGGCGCGGAGATCGTGCATTCCTTGCGGAACGAGGAATGGGGAGTACGCCGGTTCTTCGTACGGGACCCCAATGGCCGGGTGGTCAATGTGCTTGGCCACCCATGACAGCCGGTGACCCCCACTGACGAGCAAGAGGAATACCCACTCCTTGCCACTCTCAACATATAGCTCAGTGGGGGCCTTGCGGCAAGGCCCAGGTCATGTCGCACAATCGTCGCTCGAAGGTCAGAAACCACGGAAAAGAGAGTCACGAAGTGGATATGACGTTGCCGCCGTTCCAGCGGGTCGTCGACGGCATTGCGTTGCACTTCGTGCAGGGGGGTCCCAATGATTGATGTCATCGTGGTCGGTGGCGGACCGACCGGCTTGATGCTCGCGAGCGAGCTGCGTCTGCACGGGGTGCACACGGTCGTGCTGGAGAAGTTGGCGGAGCCGACCCCGCAGTCCCGCGGGCAGGGCCTGCACGCGCGCAGCGTCGAGGTGATGGACCAGCGCGGGCTTCTCGACCGGTTCCTCGCGGTCAATGACAAGTTCCAGGTCGGCGGTCTCTTCGGCGGCATCATGAAGCCGTGGCCCGACCGGCTGGACACGGCTCACCCGTACGGCGTCGCCACCCCGCAGCCGGTCACCGAGCGGCTCCTGAACGAGCGTGCCGTCGAGCTCGGCACCGAGATCCGGCGCGGCCACGAAGTCGTCGGCGTGAGCCAGGACGAGGACGGGGTGAGCGTCGAGCTGGCGGACGGGCAACTCCTGCGCTCGCGCTACCTCGTCGGGTGCGACGGCGGACGCAGTGCCGTACGCAAACTGCTCGGCGTCGACTTCCCCGGCGAGCCCGCGACCGTCGAGACGCTCCTCGGCGAGATGGAGGTGACCGAGGATCCCGCGACCCTCGCCGCCGTCGTCGCGGAGGTCCGCAAGACACAGCTGCGCTTCGGTGTCACCCTCGGCGAGGACGGGGTGTGCCGCGTCGTCGTGCCCGCCGACGGGGTGGCCGAGGACCGTGCGACCGAGCCGACCCTCGACGACTTCAAGCAACGGCTCCAGGCGGTCGCGGGCACCGACTTCGGTGTGCACTCGCCGCGCTGGCTCTCCCGGTTCGGCGACGCCACCCGGCAGGCCGAGCGCTACCGGGTCGGCAGGGTGTTCCTCGCCGGTGACGCCGCGCACATCCACCCGCCGACCGGCGGGCAGGGGCTCAACCTCGGTGTGCAGGACGCGTTCAACCTCGGCTGGAAGCTGGCCGCGGCGGTCGACGGCTGGGCGCCGGAAGGGCTCCTCGACACCTACGAAGCCGAACGGCACCCGGTGGGCGCCCGCGTCCTGGACAACACCCGCGCGCAGATCACGCTGCTCGGCACCGACCGGGGACCGACGGCGCTGCGGGAGCTGTTCTCCAGGCTGATGGACTTCGAGGAGGTCAACCGGTACGTGACCGGCATGATCACCGCGGTCGACGTCCGCTACGACCTCGGCGACGGCCACGAAATGCTCGGCCTGCGGATGCGGGACGTGGCACTCAAGCAGAGCCGTCTCTACGAGCTGATGCACGAAGGCCGCGGGCTGCTGCTCGACCAGACCGGGCGCCTTTCGGTCGCCGGGTGGGCCGACCGGATCGATCACGTCGTCGACGTCAGCGAGGAACTGGACGTGCCCGCCGTGCTGTTGCGGCCGGACGGCCACGTGGTGTGGGCCGGTGAGGATCAGCGGGACCTGCTCGGCCCGCTGACGCAGTGGTTCGGCGCACCGGGCCACGACGAGGATGCGGCCACGGCTTCGTAGTCGTACGCGAGGTCAGCGTCGTACGCGACGTGCGCGCAGGGCCGGTCCCTCGGGGCCGGCCCTCAGCCGACCTGCGTGTGGAACTGCACGAGCCGCTGCTGTACGAGATGCACCGTGCCGCGCTGGCGGCCCGGCACGCGGCGCCGCAACGCGACCATGGCCGGGCCGAGTTCGCGCACGGTGTCCGGGTCGCGGACCTGCTCCCACTGGTGGTGGGCCAGGTCCGCCGCCGCCTCGACATCGGGGCCGTCCGGGGCTTGGCCTGCCGTGAGTCTGGTGGAGACCACGGCGAGCCAGATCTCGCAGCTGCGGACCGGCTCCTTGGCGAAGATCGCCAGATGCCCGCGGACCTCCATCCAGTGCACCACCTCGGGCGAGGACGGCCCGTGCGTACGCAGCGCCTCCTGCTCCCACGCCGCCGCCATGGCCGCGGCCTCGCCGTGCCGTCCCGCCTCCACGGCCTTGGTGATCGCCGCGTGCGGGTCCGCGCCGGCGGTCCGAGGCGCCGACGAAGGCGGTGAGCCGGGGGTGGGGACTTGATGCCGGGCGGCCTGATGCGCGCCCTGCTGGGCGGGCACGAGCACCCCGTCGCGCATGCCCCCGAAGGTGTCCGCGTGGAGAGCGGCAGCAGGGTCGGCGGCCAGCACGATGTCGATCGCGCCCTCCTCCAGCGCCTGGGCCACGACGTGTTGATGCAGGTCCGGCAGCGGCGGCCGGTGTCCGCTGCGCAGGACCGTCGCCAGCGCCTTCATGTACGTGGGCACCGCGACGGCGGCACGGCGACCGGGCGCCGGGGCGATCCGCCCGTACAGCGCCACGCCCGCCCCCACGTCCAGCGGACGCTGGGCCAGTTGCTGCCAACTGTCCGCGTCGGCATGCAGATCGGCGATGACGGTCGTGCTGCCCGGCGGGCGCAACCGCAGCTCCTGGCCGATCCAGTGCCAGGGGAATCCGGTGTAGCGCACCGTCGCCGCGGTGGTCCGCGCGAGGGCGACATGTTGCAGCTGCTGGCGGCGGTCGAGCTGCAACTGCCCGACCAGGTACACCGTCAAGGGACCCGGCGCCATCGCCGCGGCCCGCAGCCGGGTGAGCACGGTCTGCGGGTCGAGCGGGTCCGCGAGCTCCACGACACTCGCGGTCGCGGTCCCGGCGAGCACCGCCGGTGTGACCGCCGCGAGTACGGGCAGCACGGAGGCCGCATCCACCATACGGGCCTTGCCGACCGGCGCGGCCGCAATCAGCAGCGCGGTCCCTGGCACCGTCCCCTCCCCATCAATCACCAGAGCACCGTATCCGCTGCTCACCCCACAAGTGGCAGCGGGAAGGCGATCCGTCCGTCGCACGGGCCCCGGGACCGGCCGCGATAGGTGCGGTCTCAGGGGTGTCGGGCCAGGGAAGTCGGGTATGGAGGGGGTTGCTCCGGACAGTGGACGGTGCTGCCGGAGCCTGCGGCCGCCGCCGAATTCGGCGGCGGCGGCCGCGGCGCTCCTGGGGGCAGGCTCCCCCTGCCGCCCAGGAGCAGGTGTCCACACCGGCCGACGCTCGGAAGCCGCGGGAGAGGCCCCTGATGCACCGGTCGGCGGGACGGGCCGGTTTCCGTGCGTCCGCTGCAAGGAGGTACGGAACCGGCGGCCTGGGTCACCGACATGTCCACCGCTCGACGCGGAGCGTGAGCGGTGTGCGGTCGGGCCGTTCCGGGGGCTGGGGGCGGGCCTCGGCGTCAGAGTAGAACGAGCAGGCAGGAGCGGACAACGCCTTTCCGATCCCCGAGATGACCATGCCCCTCCGGAGTCCGGCCGCGCGGGCGTGGCCGCCGGTTGACCTCGTCGGATGCCGGGCGTCTCGTCAACTGCCCGCATGGTGCAGGGTGTCGAGCAGGGTCAGATCCTCATCGGTGAGCCCGAGTGCGCCGGCGGCCACGTTCGCCGCGAGGTGGTCGGGGTCGCCCGTGCCCGGGATGGCGAGCACGTGCGGGCCGCGCCCCAGTGTCCAGGCGATCCGGATCTGGGCGGGGCTCACCCCGTGCGTCCGGGCGATCTCCACGATCTGCGGGTGGTCGCTGCCGCTCGCCCCGGCCTGGCGGCCCGCGCCGGCGATCGCGTAGAACGGCACGAAGGCGACGCCCTGTTGACGGCAGGACGCGACGAACGCGTCCTGGTCGGGCCGCACCCCGATACCGTACAGATTCTGTACGCACACCACCGGCGCGATGGCCCGCGCCTCGGTGAGCTGCGCGGGGGTGACGTTCGACAGGCCCAGGTGCCGGATGAGCCCGGCGGCGCGCAACTCGGCCAGGGCGCCGAAGCGTTCGGCGATCGAGTCCGTCCCGACGATGCGCAGGTTCACCACGTCCAGGTGGTCGCGGCCGAGCTGACGCA
Organism: Streptomyces sp. NPDC057302; assembly: GCF_042667685.1. Taxonomy (NCBI): domain Bacteria; kingdom Bacillati; phylum Actinomycetota; class Actinomycetes; order Kitasatosporales; family Streptomycetaceae; genus Streptomyces; species Streptomyces sp. NPDC057302. The sequence continues at coordinate 15,215 of NZ_JBHUZJ010000039.1, forward strand.
GGTTCTCCTCCACCTGGCCACGCAGCTGCTCGGGGGCCGCGTGCGGCTGCCATTGGCCCGAGGGGTCCCGGCCGGGGCCGACCTTGGTGGTGATGACCAGGTCGTGGGGGTACGGGGCCAGGGCTCGGTTGATCAGTTCGTTGGCGGAGCGCAGGGGCGAGAAGTAGAACGCGGCGGTGTCGACGTGGTTCACGCCGAGCTCGATCGCGCGGCGCAGGACCCCGATCGCCTGGTCGCGGTCGCGGGGGACGGCATGGGGGACGAGTGCTTCGCCGGTCTGCGGCAGTCGCATCGCGCCGAGGCCGATCCGGTTGACCGGCAGGTCGCCGAGGAGCCAAGTGCCGGACGCGGCAGCGGTGATCGTCTCTGTCGTCATGCCTGAAGTCATGCCTGAAGTCATGTCTGTCGTCATGTCTGTCGTCATGCCGGAATGATGTGTACGCCGTAGGATCACTGCCATTGATTCAGGTATGAGCGAATCCCGGCCGGGAGGGTGCGTCGTGGCGGGGCTGTCGTTCTCGGCCAGAGATCTGGCGCAGATGCGCTTCGCCGTCTCGCCCATGTGGGAGGTCGGCCCCAGCGTGCGGCTGCTGACCTCGGCCGTCGCGCATCCCGTGCACCGGCCCTGGATCGAGCAGGTACGGCCGCGCCTCGCAGCCGTCGGGCTCGACCGGGGATGGCTCGCCGAGCTGGTCCCGCCGTCCGGCTACGTCCCTGACTTCCTCAACCCGACGCCCTCCGGACCCGCCCCGGCCCTGGCCGCCGAGCTCGACGGCATCGTGGCCACCCCTGCCGACCGGGTACGCCACGACCTCGATCGCCTCGAGCTCCAGCAGGGCGGCCTCGGCCCCCGGTCACGCGCTCTGCACGCTCAGCCGCACGCGCGCCTCCCCCGGGTCGCGGAGGAGATCCAGGCCTACTGGGAGCTGGCGCTCGCCCCTTACTGGGCCCGCATCCGGGCCGTCCTGGACGCCGATGTCGCCCACCGCGCCCGGCAGGTCGCCGAGCGCGGCGCGGCGCACCTCCTGGGCGGCCTGCACGCCTCGGTGCGCTGGGATGACGAGACGCTGCGGCTCCTGCGCAGGCCCAAGGACCTCACCCGCGTGACAGCGGGCCAGGGGCTCCTGCTCATCCCTTCGGTCTTCACCGGACCGGAGCCGTTCACCCGGGTGACCCCGCCGGACCCGCCGCAACTCGCCTACCCCGCACGCGGGATCGGCACCATGTGGGCGGCGCGCCCCGCCACCGGGACGGGCGCCCTGGCCGCCGTCCTCGGCCGCACCCGGACCCTGCTTCTGACCGAGCTGGAAAGTCCGGCCTCCACCACCGAACTGGCCGCCCGCACGGGCCTCTCCCCGGCCGGCGTCTCCCAGAACCTGACGGCGCTGCGGGCCGCGGGCCTGGTCAGCGCCCACCGAGCGGGCCGCTCCGTCCTGTACGCCCGCACGTCCGTCGCGGAGTCCCTCCTGACCGCCGCCGATGAGTTTCCGCACGCGCCGCGGTCAGTAACCCCGCGAAGATGAAACGGCACCAAGGCCACAGCCGAGACCCAACGAACCAACCAGCCAACCAGCCAACCAGCCAGGAGATCTTGAGATGCGTACGCTGATCAGCACCGCTTTCGTTTCGCTCGACGGCGTCGTGGAGGCCCCGGGCGGCGAGCCCGGCTACCGGAACTCCGGCTGGACCTTCAAGGACGTGGAGTTCCTCCCCGAGGCGTTCGAGATCAAGGGCCGCGAGCAGCAGGAGGCCGCGGCGATGATGCTGGGCCGGGTCAGCTACGAGGCGTTCAGCGCCGTCTGGCCGGGCATGGAGGAGTTCGCGGACTACAAGGTGATGCCCAAGTACGTCGTCTCCACCAGCCTCACCGAGGGCGACCTGGTGTCGGACTGGGGCGAGACCACGATCCTGCGCTCTCTGGACGAGGTGGCCGCGCTGAAGAAGACCGAGGGCGGACCGATCATCATGCACGGCAGCGCCGCCCTGAACCGGAGCCTCTCCGACGCCGGGCTCATCGACCGCTACCACCTGCTCGTCTTCCCGCTGCTGCTCGGCGCGGGCAAGCGGCTGTTCAGCGAGACGGACAAGGACGCCCAGAAGCTGCGGCTCGTCGAACACGAGGCATACGCCAACGGTCTGCAGAAGAATGTCTTCGACGTCGTCCGCTGACGCCGGCGTCCACTCCGAGAGAGGGCAGGCAGCAAGTGGCGATCATCGACGCGTGGATGCAGCACCCCACGCTCCGGCACTCCAACCACGAGATGTTCGAGTCGCTGCGCCGGTGGACGGGCATGGAGTCGCTCGACGAGCAGCTGCCGGTCGAGGTCACCGTGGCCGCGATGGCCGCCGCCGACGTCGAGATCGGCCTGTCGGCGGCCTGGTACGGGCCGCAGGGGCCGCTGATCAGCAATGACGAGGTGGCCGAGTTCGTCGCCCGGTCCCAGGGGCGGCTGCGCGGGGTCGCGGGCGTCGACCTCACCCGGCCGGTCCGGGCCGTGCGGGAGCTGCGCCGCGCGGTGGAGGAACTCGGCTTCGTGGCCCTGCGGGTCGTGCCGTGGCTGTGGCAACTGCCGCCCACCGACCGGCTCTACTACCCCTTGTACGCCGCCTGCGTCGAGCTGGGCATTCCGTTCTGCACCCAGGTCGGGCACACCGGCCCGCTGCGGCCCTCCGAGACCGGGCGGCCCATCCCGTACATCGACCAGGTCGCGCTCGACTTCCCCGAACTGACCATCGTGTGCGGGCACATCGGCTATCCGTGGACCACGGAGATGATCGCGGTGGCCGACAAGCACGCCAACGTCTTCATCGACACCAGCGCCTACACCACGCGCCGCTACCCGCGCGAACTCGTCGACCACCTGCGCGGCCGGGGCCGCGGGAAGGTGCTGTTCGGCTCGAACTACCCCATGATCACCCCGGCCAAGGCGCTGGAGCACCTTGCCGAACTGGACCTGGACGAGGAGGCCACCGAGCTGTTCCTGTCCGGCAACGCCCGGCGGGTCTTCGCCCTCTGAGCCGTTCGGCCCACCCATCTCCCTACGAAGGTGGGGGTGGCGCTGGCACCAGCCCGCGACGGGTGGCTGCCCGGCTGCTCGCCGGATCACCCAATCCATACGCTCGTCTACATGTTGAAGCGAACAGCACACGCAGCCATCGCCGCCGCTCTCGCCACCGGAGCCGTCGCATCCCTGGCCGGCCCGGCCACCGCCGCCGCCACCGGCGCCGCCCGCGGCGACTCCGGCCCCTCCGTGGTGCGGACCGACAAGGGCGCCGTACGCGGCACGGTCACCGACACCGTGCGCACCTTCGAAGGCATCCCCTACGCCGCCCCGCCCACGGGCGAGCGGCGCTGGGCGCCCACCGCGCCCGCCAAGAAGTGGCGGGGGACCAAGGACGCCGACCGGCCGCGCTCCGCCTGCCCGCAGGCCGGTCTCGTCGCACCCGCGGGGCCCGCGTCCGACGACGAGGACTGCCTCTTCCTCAACGTCACCACCCCGCGCGTCAACCCCGCCAAGCCCCGTCCCGTCATGGTCTTCCTGCACGGCGGTGACCACACCGACGGCGAGGGCGCCATGTACGGGGCCCAGCGGCTCGCCGCGCAGGGCGATATGATCGTCGTGACCGTCAACTACCGCCTCGGGGCGCTGGGTTACCTCGCCCATCCCGACCTGGAGAAGGGCGCCCGGCGCGGCGAGTCCGGCAACTACGGCTTCCTCGACCAGCAGGCCGCCCTGCGCTGGGTGCGGCACAACGCCTCCGCCTTCGGCGGCGACCCCGGCAACGTCACCCTCGCCGGCGAGTCCGCGGGCTCCTACAGCACCTGCGCCCACATGGTCGCCCCCTCCTCCGCGGGCCTCTTCGACCGGGTCGTCTCACAGAGCGGCCCCTGCGCGGGCACCGACGGCAGGACCGGCCGGGAGGCCGCGCTGCGGCAGGGCGAGGGGACGGCGGCCGACATCGGGAAGCAGCCCGGCGTGCAGGACTGGCGCAAGGCGCCCGTCAAGCATCTGATCCATCCCTTCGGGCAGGGCCCGCGCTACACCCCCGTCTACGGCGGCGAGTTGCTGCCGCGCACCCCCAAGGAGGCGTTCGCCACCGGCAAGTTCAACAAGGTCCCGGTCCTCCAGGGCATCAACCGCGACGAGGAGCGGGCGATGGTCTACGGCATGGAGCTCGCCAAGAAGCAGACCACCGGCGATCCGAACGCGACGATCGACGCGACCGACTACCGAACCCGCCTGGAGGACGAGTTCGGTAAGGAGAAGGCCGCGGCCATCGCCGATCGCTACCCCGTCAGCGCCTATGACGACACCCCCGCGCTGGCGCTCGCCGCCGCCCTGACCGACGCCCACTTCGCCGGGCCCGCCGTCGACACCGGCCGCGCGCTCGCGGCCCACTCCCCCACGTACTCCTACGAGTTCGCCGAGACGAAGACCCCCTGGTACGCGGACCCGGCGTACCCGAAGCCCGGTTTCCCGGCCGGCGCGGGACACGTGTTCGAGCTGCCGTACCTCTTCGAGATGGACGACTACGAGAAGCTCGACCCCGCCCAGCGGGGCCTGTCCGACGCGATGATCCGCATCTGGACGGACTTCGCCCGCACCGGCAAGGCACCCTGGAAGCCCACCACCCCCACCGAACCGAACACCCAGGCCCTCGCCTCGGGCCCCGGCGGCATCCACCCGGTGGACTTCGCCAAGAACCACCGCTACGACTTCTGGAAGTCCCTGCCGTCGAGGTAGCCCCTCGGAGGTGTCTCAGACGTTGCGGCCGTGCTCCTCCACCGCGATCCGGGCCAGCTTCGTCAGCATCATGCCGTTGCGGACCGCGACCGCGTAGTCCACGGGCAGTCCGTGCATCCGGGTGCCGGGGCCTCGCAGGGGGTGCCATTCGAGGAGGAAGAGGGTGTGTTCGGCCCAGGGGATCAAGGTCATGGCGATGCGGGCCGCGCCGAAGGGGCCTGCCTTCGCCTCCAGCTGCAGGCGGCTGCGTGGTTCGCTGATGCGGACGGTGACCGTGTCGTCCAGGGATAGCCTGCCGACGCCTACGCGCACCCGCAGGCGGGCGCCCACCGCGGGCCAGTGCGGGTCGGCGGACAGGACCTCCTGGGTTCCCGTCACCCACTCCCCGTACCGCCGGCCGTCGGACAGCAGGTTCCAGACCTCGGAGGGCGAGGCCAGGATCAGGCGGCGGTTCCGGGACACGCTGACCACACTCCTCTGAGTGGTATGGGGCAATTTTCGCACTTTGCCGGTTGAGGCACCTTCCGGGACGGCCACTGCCGGGCCGCACGGCCTGTGCGAGGGTGAACGCGTACCCCGATCGGAAGGAGCCGCATACCCATGGCAGCCACCGCAGCGGACCTGGCCCTGGACGTGACGTCAGGGCTGAGGACGGGTGACATCGAGAGTCTCTACCAGGACCTGCATCGCCACCCAGAGCTCTCCTTCAAGGAGCACCGCACGGCAGGGCTCCTGGCCGACCGGCTGCGGAGTGCCGGGTACGCGGTGACCACCGGCGTGGGCGGCACGGGCGTCGTGGGCGTCCTGGAGAACGGTGACGGGCCCGTGGTGTGGCTGCGCGGCGACATGGACGCGCTGCCGGTCACCGAGACCACGGGGCTCGCGTACGCCTCCACCGTCGACGGCGTCATGCACGCCTGCGGCCACGACATGCACGTGACCTGGCTGGCCTTCGCCGCCGATGCGCTCGCGGCAGGGCGGGAGACCTGGTCGGGCACCCTCGTGGTGATCGGGCAGCCCGCCGAGGAAGCGGGCGGTGGCGCGAGGGCCATGGTCACCGACGGGCTGCAGGAACGCTTTCCCCGCCCCGACGCGGTCTTCGGCCAGCATGTCGCCCCTGGTCCCGCGGGCTTCGTCGCCCACACCCCGGGGCTGATCATGTCGGCCGCCGACGACCTGCACATCGTGGTGCACGGGGTCGGTGGCCACGGTTCGCGCCCCGAGGCCACCGTCGACCCGGTGCTGACCGCCGCCTACATCGTCACGCGGCTGCAGAGCATCGTGTCCCGTGAGGTGTCCGCCTCCGAAGCAGTGGTGCTCACCACGGGTCAGTTCCACGCGGGCCAGCGGCCCAACATCATCCCCTCGGAGGCCCGGCTCGGCCTCAACCTCCGTACGCAGGACGAGAAGGTGCGCGAGCGGGTCCTGGCCGCCGTCCGCCGCATCGTCGAAGGCGAGTGCCAGGCCGCCGGGTGCCCCACGCCGCCCGAGGTGACGCGGAGCGTCGGGTTCCCCGCCACGGTCAACGACGCGGCGCTCGACGCGGAGATCGCGGCCGTGCACCGCGAACTCTTCGGCGCGGGCAGCGTGTTCGACTTCGGGCCCGCGATGGGCAGCGAGGACTTCTCCCTCCTCGTGCCCACCGGAGTGCCCTACGACTTCTGGTTCGTGCCCTCGACGCCGCAGGACGACTGGCAGGCCGCGGCCGGTCAGGAGCTCGGCGAGAAGATCACCGCGGTGCCGGGCAACCACAGCCCCCTGTTCGCCCCGGACCTCTCGGTGCTGCTGCCGGGCGTCCGGACGCTGGTGGGCGCCGCGTTGCGCAAGCTCAGCACCTGAGGGCGCCGCCTTCAGGTTCCTTGCGCGTGGGGACGGTGTGCGGCGTGCGACGGGTGGTCCAGCAGGCGGTCGATGTCCGCCTCGTCGTAGCCGAGTTCGGCGAGTACGTCCCTGCTGTGCAGGCCGAGCGTGGGCGGGGCGGTGCGTACGACGGGGCGCACGCCGCGGAAGCTGACGGGGAAGGCGACCTGCTGGAGCGGGCCCACTTCGGGGTGGTCGACCTTCTGGACCATGCCGAGGGCCTCGGTCTGCGGGCAGTCGTAGACCTCGTCGAGGGCGCGGATGGCGGCGACGGGGACGCCTCGCGGTCCCAGCAGCGCGCACCAGTGGGCCACGGTGTCGTCGACGAGGACCGCTTCCAGCTTGGCGTTGAGGGCCACCCGGTGGGTGACGCGGGCGCGGTTGGTGGCGAAGCGCGGGTCGTCGGCCCACTCGGGGTGGCCGAGGGTCTCGCTCAGGCGGCGGAAGAGGCCGTCGCTGCCGACGGCGATCACGAAGTGCCCGTCCGAGGCGGCGTAGGCCTGGTAAGGGACGAGGCTGGGGTGGCCTGAACCCAGCCGGGTGGGCCGTTCCCCGGTGGCGAAGTAGCCGGTGGCCCAGTTGATGTGCAGGGCGAGCTGGGACTCGTACAGGGAGGTCGTCACGTACTGGCCGCGTCCCGTGCGCTCGCGCTCGACGAGGGCCGAGGTGACGCCGACGAGACCGAAGAGGGCGGCGCCCAGGTCGCCCATCGCGTAACCGGCCTTGACGGGCGGCCCGTCGGGCTCGCCCGTGAGGGACATCAGGCCCGCGCTCGCCTGGGCGACCATGTCGTAGCCGGGCTCGTCGCGCAGCGGACCCGTGTCGCCGAACGCCGAGATGTGCAGCACGACCAGGCGCGGGTAGCGCTCGCTGAGGGCGCGGTGGTCGAAGACGTCGGCCAGGGAGCTGCCGGGGCGGAAGTTCTCCACCCCGACGTCGGCGTCGGCGAGCATCCGGTGGACGGCCTCCTGGCCCTCGGGGGACTTGAGGTCGAGGGTCACCGAGCGCTTGTTGCGGTTGGCCGCCAAGTAGTAAGTGGCGTCGGGGCCGTTGAAGGGCGGGCCCCAGGCGCGGGTGGGGTCGCCGCCCTGGGGGTGCTCGACCTTGATGACGTCCGCGCCCAGGTCGGCGAGGGACATGGTGACGTACGGTCCCGCGAGGATCTTGGAGAGGTCGACGACCTTCGTTCCGGCGAGGGGGGACGCGGGGCGGGGCTCATCGTGCATGCGGGGCGGCCTCCTTGGCCATGGCGAGCGGGACCCGGCCACCGTCGGCCGGGCCACGCCGGTGACGATACGGCGCCCGCCGTGACGGGGACGAAAGAGCTCCACCGGCAATTCGCCTGATCGTCTTCCCCTGTCCGCGCCGGTATGGGAGAACGCTCGGATGTGCGATGACGAACTGATACCGCCCCGGGCGGACTTGACCGAGAAGCAGTGGCTGCAAGCCGACCCGCCGCTCGCCCGGGACCTCGCCGCCACCTGGGGGCCGCGGGGCCGCACGCTGCACCGGCGCACGCTGCTCGGTGGCGCCGCGGCCGGAGCCGCGCTCGCCGCCCTGCCGTTCGGGGCGCGGCAGGCCTCGGCGGCGCAGGCAGCGGCGAAGTTCCCGTTCCCCCACGTGCCGAACCAGAAAGGGGAGTTCGCCGTCCTGGTCACCGGCGACGCGGGCACCGGCGGTGAGGAGCAGCTGGCCGTGACCGAGGCCGCCCGGCGGGTGTGCCGCGACGAGGGGATCGCGCTGGCGGTCGGCCTGGGCGACAACATCTACGAGAACGGGCCCGAGTCCGACCACGACTCCGAGTTCCGCACGAAGTTCGAGACACCCAACACCGGCATCGACGTCCCCTGGCTCATGGTCCTCGGCAACCACGACTGTTCGGGCCTGATCCCGGGCAGCGGCGGCGACCCCTCGCGCGGGGACCGCGAGGTCTCCTACGCGTCCTCGTCGCCGCGCTGGTACATGCCGAGCCGCTACTACAACGTCACGCTGCCGTCCGCCGAGGACCCGGGCAGCACGGGCGACCCCGTGGTGGAGTTCTTCGCCCTGGACACCAACCCCGTCGCCTCGACCGTCGCCCAGACCTCGCCCCACTACCGGTGGGACGGCCCCTACATGCGCGCCCAGCGGCAGTGGCTGGACGCCGCGCTCGCCGCGTCCCGGGCGCGCTGGAAGGTGGTTCTTGGCCACCACCCCTACCTGAACAACGGGAAGCACGGCAGCGCCGGTTCGTACGACGGATTCGTCATCGGCCACTACACGAGCGGGATCCACCTCAAAGAGCTGTACGAGCAGGTGGTGTGCGGCCGGGCCGACCTGATCCTGTCGGGGCACGACCACACCCTCCAGGTCCTTGAGCCCACACCCCGCACGGCGGGCACCCGGCAGATCGTCTGCGGGGCCGCCGCCAAGTCCGGTGACGGAAGGGCCCACTTCGGGCACCCCGCCGCCTGGCAGAACTTCTCCGACGTGGGGTTCATGGTCCTGAAGGTCTCCGGGCGGGCCATGACGGTGGACACGTACACGGTCGACGTGCCCACCCGGATCGCGCGCCTGGCCCACACCTCGACGACCTCCGCCGCGGTCGCGGGCCGCAGCAGCGTGGGCTAGGGCCTGGTGGCGTTCCCCGCCACGTTCCTGGCCCACAGCACGAGCGGGACCTGGAGCGGGAGGCGGCCGATCGCCGCGGCCCTGAGCGGGGCGGGGCGGTGGCGCCAGTCCACGGCCATCTGCACGTTGGCGGGGAACACGCCCACGAAGAAGGCCGCCGTGGCCAGCGCCGCGGTGCGCCGGGTGCGGGGCAGCGCCACGCCCGCCGCCAGCGCGAACTCGACCGCGGCGCTCGCGTACGTCCAGGTGCGGGGTGATCCCGGCAGGACACGCGGCACGGTGGCGTCGAACGGCTTCGGGGCGGCGAGGTGGGCGACCCCCGCCCCGGCCAGCAGACCGGCCAGGAGCAGGGGGGAACGGGGCACCAGCGACATGCGGCCTCCTCGGGCGGGGATGAGGAGGCCGACCTTACTCGACAGTAAGTTTTGCGTCACCGGGTCCTGGAGGGTCGCTACGCCTCACAACAGCCGGGCGCCGCGCCTCGCGAGGTAGGCGACCGGATTGACGTCGGAGCCGTAGCCGCGCCTGGCCCGGATCTCCAGGTGGAGGTGGGGTCCGGTGGCGCGTCCCGTGGCCCCGCTGCTGCCGAGCCGGTCGCCGGTGCCGATGCGGGCCCCCTGGCGCACCGAGATGCGGGAGAGGTGCCCGTAGACGGCGTAGTGCCCGTCCCGCAGCCGCACCGTCACCGCCTTGCCGTACGCGCCCGACCAGCGCGCAAGGACCACGGTGCCCGCGCCGACGGCGTGCACCGGGGTGCCCTGGGGGACGGCGAGGTCGATGCCGGTGTGGTGCCCGGCGACCCAGTTGCCCCGTACTCCGTACCGGGCGGTGACGCGGAAGCGTCTGCGGAGCGGCAGGGCGTACCTGCCGGGAGGCCCTTCGGGGGCGAGGGCGCGGTCGTCGGGGATCGCCTCGTCCGCCTCGGCGAGGGCCTCCTCGAACTCTTCGTCGTAGCCTCCGGCGCCGCAGCCGCCGTCCGATTCGGCGGCGGCGTGCGGCGCGGGTCCCGCCACGGTGAAGGCGCCGCCGGCCATGAGGACCGCGGCGACGCTCAGTACGTCACGTCGTGTGGTGCCCGCTTCACGCGGGCTGTCTATGTCGTAGCCCATGACTGCCAGCACACTGGCGACGGGCCGGGCGCGCACGCCGAATGCGCCGCATGGCGTAATGCCCGCGGCGCCCCGGCCCGCGCCCGCGCCGCGGTCAGTCGGAGCTGGGGCGGTACACGGTGAGCGCTTCGGGGAGCTTGTCCAGGAGCAGCGCGGCGGGCGCGGGGGCGAGTTCACCGTCGTACGCCATCTGGGTGCCCTCCGGCAGGCCGGAGATGACCAGGCGCTGGGCCTTGGCGGACGCGTACACACGGGTCTTGGCCAGTTGGCCGGCCAGCGCCGCGACGAGGAGGCGGGTGCGCGCGAAGTGCCCGCCGTGCGCGATACGGACGTCGAGCACCCCGTCGGCCAGGTCGTGCCTGCGCACCGGGGCGATGCCGGCGCTGCGGTAGGCGCCGTTGCCCGCGAAGAGCAGCCACATCGAGCGGGCCTTGCCGTTCACCACCGCGCGCAGCGGTCGCCCGGTGTGCAGGATCTGGGCGACGCCGAGCAGCGACGCGGGCGGACCGCCGATCTTCGGGGACCACTCCTCCCTGATGCGGACGAGGTCGGGGTAGGCGCCGAGGCTGAAGGTGTTCAGGAAGTAGACCGGGTCGGCGTGCGTCCCGCCCTCGGGTGCGGTCCCGGTCAGGGGCTTGATCCGGCCGACGTCCGCCCGTACGGCACTGCCCTCGACGAGGGCGATGCAGGCGTCCGTGACCGTGTCGACGCCCAGGTCCGCGGCGAAGTGGTTGAACGTACCGCCCGGCAGCACCATCAGCGGCACGTCGAAGCGCAGGGCGGGTGTCACGGCGGCGTTCACCGTGCCGTCTCCGCCGCACACGCCGAAGACTCCGCCGCGCCGGGCTGCGTCCCTGGCCGCTTCCTCCAGGACCTTGGGCAGCGGGCCCGCTTCCTCCTCGTACAGAATCACCTCGGCACGGGGCAGGGCCGTCTTCAACTGCCGGACGGGGTCCATGAGTTGCGGCTGGGCCCCGGAGGAGGGGTTCACCACCACGATCAGGCCCTCGCCGTCCGGCAGCGCGGGCGCGTCCGTGCGGGGCCGCGCGGGCGGCGGCATCTGCGCCCTGGAGGGCACCATGCCGCGCACCGCGTAGGCGGCGCCCACGCCCAGGGCCGCGCCGACCAGGACGTCGCTGGGGTAGTGCACACCGGTGTAGACGCGGGAGAAGGCCACCGACGCCGCGACCGGGGCCACGGCGGCGCCGAGCCCCTTCGCCTCCAGCGCCACGCCCGTGGCGAAGGCCGCCGCCGACGCCGCGTGCCCCGAGGGGAAGGAGCTGGTGATCGGCTGGTGGGAAAGGTGCCGTATCACCGGCACCGCGTCGAGGACCGGCCGTGAGCGGCGCACCGCGCTCTTGCCCAGGGTGTTGACCGTGGCCGACGCCAGCGCGAGCGAGGCGACGCCGCGCACCGCCGCACGCCTGCCCCGCGCACCGCCGAACGCCCACATCCCCGCCGCGATGCCGAACCACAGCAGCCCGTGGTCGGCGCTCCGGCTGAGCCGTGGCAGGACGGGCTGCGCCGCCGGCCAGGAGCGGGCCGCCACGCGGTGGAACGCGAGCCGGTCCGTGGCGCCGAACAGTCTGCGGATGTGCGGCCTCGGAAGATCACTCATGAAGGCCCTATACCCCCGCACGCCCTTCGCACCGCACACATCTTGCGCGGTCGGTGTGACGTTCACTTCAATCAGTCATATGGCAGCCCCCCGCCCCACCCCACAGGCCCCACCGCAGCGGCCCTCCGAGCTGCCGCCGACCGCGTGGGCCGTGCTCGGCCTGCTCTCCTTCCCCGGGGAGCGCACCGGGTACGAACTGAAGAAGTGGGCGGACGCCTCGCTCCGGCACTTCTACTGGTCGCCCGCCATCAGCCAGATCTACGCCGAACTGCGCCGCCTCGAAGCGCTGGGGTACGCCACGTCCCGGCGCTCGGGCCCCGAGGAGCCCCGCGCGAAGCGGTCGTACGCCATCACCGCCGAGGGCCGTGCCGCGCTCGTCGGATGGGCGGGGGGAGCCGATGACGCGGGTCCGCCCGTCCTGAAGCATCCGCTGCTCCTGCGGGTCTGGCTCGGGCACCTCGCGGCGCCCGGCCATCTGCGGGCCCTGGTGTGCGAGCACATCGCGCATACGCGCGGCGAGCTGAAGGAGGTCCATGACGCGCTCGCCCGCGCGGCCGGCGAGCAGGCGTGGACGCACCCGCAGATCGCGCTGCGCTGGAGCGGACGGCGCCTAGAGGCGGAGATCGAACTGGCGGAGGCGATGCTCGCCGACCTCACGGAGATGGCCGCTCTCACGGAAATGGCGGCGCCGACGTCCGCCGGGCGCACGGAATCGGCCAATTCCACGCGCCCCGGTCAACTCCCCGAGGACTCGCCCACCCACGGGTGACGTGGCTCGCGGCGCGGGGCCCCCAGCCGGTAGGACGGGCGGGGTCAGCCGACCCCGCCGTATGGAGCAATGCACCTGTGACCACCCGTGCCGTCCTTGTCGCCGCCGTCATCACCGGGCTCCTCCTCGGCATCGTGGGGAGCAGAGCGGACGACTCCGATTCCTCGTGGCACCGTCGTACGGGCGGTTCCTTCGCGGAGGCGGGCCGTTAGGCTGCGACCTTGCCGCGTGGCACCCCCTGTCCTCGCCGCGTGGCCCACCGAGCCGCCGTCGACGGAAGCGAGTGAACCTTGAACTTCCTCACCATCGGTCACCGCGGGGTCATGGGTGTCGAACCCGAGAACACCCTTCGGTCCTTCATCGCCGCGCAAGCCGCGGGCCTCGATCTCATCGAGCTCGATCTGCATCTGAGCAAGGACGGCGCCCTCGTCGTCATGCACGATGCCGACGTGGCCCGTACGACCGACGGCAAGGGACCGATCGCCGAGAAGACCCTGGCCGAGCTGCGGGAGCTCGACGCGGGTCGCGGCGAGCGCATCCCCGTCTTCGAAGAGGTCCTGGACGCCGTGCGGGCGCCGCTCCAGGCCGAGATCAAGGACGTGGCCGCCGCCCGCGCCCTCGCCGAGGTGATACACCGCCGGGATCTGGTCGGCCGCGTCGAGGTGATCTCCTTCCACGACGAGGCGATCGCCGAGATCGCGCGCCTGGTCCCCGGCGTGCGCACCGCCCTTGTCGCGAGCCGCTTCGGCACCGACGTCGTGGAGCGCGCCACGGCGGTCGGCGCCACGACCCTCGTCCTGAACATCAGGCGCCTGACCCTTGAGATCGTCCAGCGCGCCAAGAAGGCCGACCTGCGGATCATCGGCTGGGTCGTGAACTCGCAGGACGATCTGCGGCTCGTGCGCGCGCTGCAGCTCGACGGCGCGACCACGGACTATCCGGAGATCAAGCGGACGGGCCGCTTCACGGCCTGACCCGGCGCGCGTCCGCCGTCAGGCGAGGGGCTTGACCAGCAGCTCGAACTCCAGGTCGTCCCGCTGCGGAATGCCGAACCGCTCGTCGCCGTACGGGAAGGGAGTCGTCTTTCCCGTACGGCGGTAGCCGCGCCGCTCGTACCAGGCGATGAGGTCGTCGCGTACGGAGATCACGGTCATGTGCATCTCCCCCACGCCCCACGCCTCGTGGGCGGTCCGCTCGGCCTCCGCCATGATCACCTTGCCGAGGCCGGCGCCCTGGAGCGCCGGGCTGACCGCGAACATCCCGAAGTAGGCGTGCTCGCCGCGGTGTTCGAGCTGGCAGCAGGCGACGATCTCGCCGCCGCGCTCGACGGCGAGCAGCTTGCTCGCGGGCGACTCGATGACGTCGACGACACCCTGCGGGTCGGTCCGCTGCCCCTGGAGGATGTCCGCCTCCGTGGTCCAGCCCGCCCGGCTTGCGTCACCGCGGTACGCCGACTCGATGAGCGAGACGAGCGCGTCGACGTCCGCTTCGGTGGCGTCGCGGAAGGTGAGGTCGCTCGTGCCGGGGCGCGGGGCGGTGTCCATGGGACGGGTTCTCCGATCTCTCTGGCCCACCGCTGTCGGGCGCGGCGTGGGCAGGGCACCGTCGAGCCTATCCCCCCACTAAGGTGCGGCTGCATGGTGCATGTACTGAGCAGCAGGACCCTTCTCCGACCCACCGACCCCGAGCGCTCACGGTCGTTCTACGGCGAGGCGCTGGGCCTCTCGATCCACCGCGAGTTCGGTACGGGACCCGAGCGCGGCACGGTCTACTTCCTGGGCGGCGGCTTCCTCGAGGTCTCCGGCCGCGCGCAGACCCCGCCCGCGCCCGGCCTTCAGCTGTGGCTCCAGGTGGCGGACGCGCGGGAGGCGCACGCGGACCTCGTGGCGCGGGGCGTGGAGGTGGTGCGGGAGCCGGTGAAGGAGCCGTGGGGTCTCATCGAGATGTGGATCGCGGACCCGGACGGCGTCAAGATCGTCATCGTCGAGGTGCCGGCGGACCATCCCCTGCGGTATCGGCCCGGCATCTGAAGCCGCAGGCCTGAAGCTTGAGGCTGGTCCGGGGTCCGAGGGTCCGAGAGTCCAGGGTCCGAGGGTCCAGAAGTGGTCATCCGGTGGTTCGGGAGTAGTCGTCCGGCGGTTCGGGGGTACCCGGGACCCCGGCCGGCGCACCCGACGTGCGCGGGCCCGCCCCTCGTCGGAGGATTGACCGGACCCCTCGCCCAACCCTGGAGCGATCTCTTATGCAACGTCCCCGGATTCTGATCATCGGCGGCGGTTTCGCCGGTATGGAGTGCGCGCACAAGCTGGAGCGGACGCTCAAGGCGCAGGACGCCGAACTGCGGCTCGTCAGCCCGCAGGACCATCAGCTCTACCTGCCCCTGCTCCCCCATGTCGCGTCGGGCGTGCTGACCCCGCAGTCGGTCGCGGTGCCGCTGCGCCGCATGCTGCGCCGTACCGCGATCGTGCCGGGCGGTGCCATCGGGGTGGACCCGCACGCGAAGGCCGTGATCGTACGGAAGATCAACGGCGAGGAGGTCGTGGAGCGCTACGACTACCTCGTCCTGACCCCGGGCAGTGTGACCCGGCAGTTCGACATCCCCGGTGTCGACCGCTACGCCGTGGGCGTGAAGACGCTGGCCGAGGCCGCCTGGATCCGCGACCACGTGATCTCGCAGCTCGACCTGGCCGCGGCGAGCTCGGACCGGGCCGAGCGGGAGGCCCGGCTGCAGTTCGTGGTCGTCGGCGGCGGGTACGCGGGAACGGAGACGGCGGCCTATCTGCACCGTCTGACGAGCGCCGCCGTCAAGCGCTACCCGGGGCTCGACGCGTCGCAGATCAAGTGGCATCTGGTGGACGTGGCACCGAAGTTGATGCCTGAGCTGGGCGACCGGCTCGGCGAGAAGGCGCTCGCCATAGTGCGGCGGCGCGGGATCCACGTGTCGCTGGGGGTCACGGTCGACAAGGCCACCGAGGACACCGTCACGCTGACCGACGGGCGCACGCTGCCCTGCCACACCCTCATCTGGACCGCCGGTGTCGCGCCGAGCCCGCTCATCGCCACGCTGGGCGCCGAGACCAACCGGGGCCGCCTGGTCGTCGCCCCGGAGCTGACGGTGCCGGGCCTGGACGGCGTGTTCGCGCTCGGCGACGCGGCGGCCGTCCCCGACCTCGTCAAGGGCGGCGACGCGACCTGCCCGCCGACCGCTCAGCACGCGATGCGGCAGGGCTGGGCCGCCGCGAAGAACGTCACCGCGGCGCTGCGGGGCGCGCCGCTGACCCCCTACCGGCACAAGGACATGGGCCTGGTCGTCGACCTCGGCGGCATTCAGGCCGTGTCGAAGCCGATGGGCGTGCAACTGACCGGTCTTCCGGCCCAAATCGTCGCGCGTGGCTACCACTTGGGGGCGCTGCGTACCGTCACCGCGCGTTTCCGCACGGCCGCGAACTGGGGGCTCAACGCCCTCGCGGGCGACGACTTCGTACGGACCGGGTTCCAGTCCCAACGGCCCGCCACGCTCAAGGACTTCGAGCTGACGGACGTCTATCTCTCGCCCGAGGAGATCCACGCGCGGGTGACGGCGGAGGTCGCGGGGCGTTCGATGGCCCCCGAGAAGCCGCAGTTCCCCTAGAGCCGCAGGTCCGGCAGGGCCGCACAGCGAGTTCGTACAGAAGCCGGTGCTCGGACGGAGCGAGTGCCGGCTTCTTGCTGTAGTCCTCGCCGCGGGAGGGGAAAGGGCCGAAATGGACGGCTCCGCAAGGCCGTGTCCGTCGTCTGAAGGTCGATGCCGCCGTCAGATGCGCCGACGGACGCCCCAGAACCCCGCCGTCCCGCCACCTGGTTGATCACGGCGTGCTTCATGTCCGTACTACGCATCACCCACCTGTCGCCACACGAAGGGCTCCACCACCATGCGTATCGGCATCGATGTCGGTGGGACCAACACCGACGCAGCCCTCCTCGGACACGACGACCGCGTGCTCGCGGCCGTCAAGTCACCGACCACGCCCGACATCACCTCCGGGGTCACCGCCGCGATCCGCGCTCTCGCTCCGCCCGTCGAATCCGTCACCGCCGTGATGATCGGCACCACGCACTTCCTCAACGCGCTCGTCGAGGGCGCCCGGCTCACCCCCGTGGCGACCGTACGTCTGGGCTTACCCGCCACCGCCGCCCTGCCGCCCCTGGCGGACTGGCCCGCGCGGCAGCGGGCCGCCGTCGGCGGGCACGGCTATCTCTGCCACGGCGGGCGGGAGTTCGACGGCCGGCCGCTCTCGCCCCTCGACCCGGAGGAGCTGAAGCGCACGGCCGCCGACATCGCCGCGCGCGGGCTGACCTCGGTCGCCGTCTCGTCCGTGTTCTCGCCCGTCGCGGACGCGGACGAGCGGCTCGCCGCCGAGATCCTGCGGGCCGAGCTCGGCGAGGGCGTGCACTTCTCGCTCTCGCACGAGCTCGGCCGGGTCGGACTGCTCGCGCGCGAGAACGCCACGGTCATCAACGCCTCGCTCCGGGATCTGGCCACGGTCGTCGTCGAGTCGTTCGGCAAGGCGCTGGCGGAGATGTCGATCACGGCGCCGTTCTTCCTGTCGCAGAACGACGGGACGCTGATGGACCCCGACTTCGCGCGCACCTGCCCGGTGGCCACCTTCTCGTCGGGGCCGACCAACTCGATGCGGGGCGCGGCGTTCCTCTCCGGGCTCCGGGACTGCGCGGTCGTCGACGTGGGCGGCACGACGGCCGACATCGGCGTCCTCGCCGGGGGCTTTCCGCGCGAGGCGGCGGGCGAGAGCCAGGCCGCCGGGATCCGCACCAACTTGCGTATCCCAGACGTCCTTTCGCTCGGTATCGGCGGTGGCTCCTGGGTGTCGCCAGACGGTGAGGCAGGGCCGCGGTCGGTCGGCTACCGGCTCACGGAGGAGGCTCTCGTCTTCGGCGGCACGCGCCTGACGGCTACGGATCTCGCGGTGGCCGCGGGCCGGGCCGACATCGGGGACAGCTCCCATGTCGCGCATCTGGAGCGGGAGTTCACCGAGCGCGCCCTTGACCGCGTCGCCGAGCGGCTCGCCGAGGGCGTCGACCGGATGCGGACGTCCGCGGCGGTGCTGCCGGTGGTCGCCGTCGGCGGCGGCTCCGTCCTGGTCCCCGACGAACTGCCCGGCTTCGCCGATGTGCGCAGGCCGTGGCACTTCGACGTGGCCAACGCGGTGGGCGCGGCGATCGCGCAGGTCGGCGGCGAGGTCGACCGGGTCTTCCACGTCCCCGAAGGGCGCAGGGACGCGGTGCTCGCCGGGGCCCGCGAGGACGCCGTGGGGCGTGCGCTGGATGCCGGGGCACGTCCCGGCAGCGTACGCATAGTCGACATCGAGGAGGTGCCGCTCGCCTATCTGCCCGGCGGTGCGACACGCATCCGCGTCAAGGCGGTGGGCGAGCTCGACCTGGGGCGACTGCCCCAGGTCACGGGGTCCGGGGCCGGGGCGATCTCCGATGCGTGAGATCACCCTCGACAACCTCGACGACATCGCCCGGGGCGCGGGCATCCTCGGCACGGGCGGGGGCGGTGACCCCTACATCGGCATGCTGCTCGCCCGCGAGGCGATCCGCGCGCACGGTCCGGTGCGGGTCGTGGACATCGACGAGGTCGACGCCGGCGCGACCGTCGTCCCCATCTCCGGCATGGGCGCGCCCACCGTCCTTCTGGAGCGGGTGCCCAACGGCCGGGAGGATCTGGTGGCGTTGCGCGCCCTGGAGAAGCACATCGGGCGCCGGGCCACGCACCTCACCGCGCTTGAGGTCGGCGGGGTCAACTCGATGCTGCCGATCGCGTGTGCCGCGCGGGCCGGGCTGCCGCTCGTGGACGGGGACGCGATGGGGCGGGCGTTTCCCGAGGCGCAGATGGTGCTGCCCGGTCTTGCCGGGATCACCAACTCGCCGATGGCGCTGGCCGACGACAAGGGCAACGCGGTCGTCGTCGAGGCGGTCGACAACCACGCGGCCGAGCGGATCGCGCGCGCGGTGTGCGTGGAGCTCGGCTGCCAGATCAGCTGCGCGGACACGGTGCTGCGCGGCGATCAGCTCGCCGACGGCCTGGTTCCCGCGACGCTGACGCTGGCCTCGCGGCTCGGCGCGGTGGTGCGCGAGGCGCGGATCGCGCACGGCGATCCGGTGGCGGCGGCGCGGGGCATGCTGGGCGGCATTCCCCTCCTCACGGGCAAGGTGGTCGACGTCAGCCGTCACACGCAGGGCGGTTTCGCACGCGGTCGCGCCCGTGTCGAAGGGGCGCGGGGCGACGCGGGCCGGGTGCTCGAACTCGGCTTCCAGAACGAGCACTTGCTCGCCACGCGCGACGGGGTGACCGTGGCGACCACGCCCGACCTGATCTGCGTCCTGGACAGCGACACCGGTGACCCGGTGACCACGGAGGGCCTGCGCTACGGACTGCGCGTCAGCGCGTTCGCCGCCCGCTGCGATCCGCGCTGGATCACTCCGGGCGGCCTCGCGCTGGCCGGTCCCCGCTACTTCGGATACGAGGTGGACTACCTGCCCTTCGGTTCGGCCGCCCCCTGATGTGTTCCGGCGGACGGTCGTAGCGTGATCGTCCGCCGGGTGTGCTGCTCCACCGCGTCGCGGGAGTAGAGCAACGGGAAGGACTCGTCGGCGGCCCAGCTCGCGAACAGGTCGTCGTAGTGCGGGCTGCCGGGAACGCCGGACTGTCCCGGCGAGTTCATCGCCACGGAGTCGTCCCAGGAGCCGACGTCCACGACGATCCGGAAGGTGGCCCCCGCGGTCTGCCGGAACCCGGGCCCGTAGGCGGCGGCCCCCACGGTGTCCCCGCTGCCGCCGCGCGGCACCGGGCCCACGGAGGCCCACTGCGGGGCGGGCCCTTCCAGCAGGGCGGCGATGGGGTGGTGCGGGTGGGCGTGGTGGAGTGCGCCCCAGGCCCAGCCGGCCGGATCGTCCCCCAGCAGCCCGCTGAGCTCGCCGACGGCCGCGGCGAGCGTGCTGAGCAGCAGCGCGGGATCCGGATCACCGCCGAGAAGCTCCAGGTCGACCCGGGCATCCGCCGCCGCGTCCTCGGCGGGCAGAACCCGCGCCAGCGCCCGCTCCTGCTCCCCCTCACCCACGATCCCGTCGAGGGCCCGCGCCAGGAGGGCGGGCCGCAGATGCCGCCGGTACCAGACCTCGAAGAGGGCGGCGGCCGGGGAGTCGACGGTGAGGCGGGCGTCCCAGTCACGGAGGAGGCAGAGAGCGGCGGGCGACGGAGCGTCCGACCCCGCGGCTTGGGCCTCCAGCCTCGCGAGCAGCGCCTGTACCCGGCGGCCCGGCAGGCTCACGTAGTCCGTTTGGAGGCTTGCGCAGTCCTCGACCGTCCAGGACGCGTGCCTGCCGAGTTCCTCCGTGATGCGGTCGTGGCGGGTCGGTGCGTACCAGTCGTACGTCACCGTCTTCTCCGCGTTCGGGTACGCGGGCGGCAGGTTCAGCTGGTTGGCCGTGGCGAACCAGCCCTGGGCCGGGTCGCGGACCGAGGGGAGTTCCTCCACGTCCAGGAAGCCGTCCCATTCGTAGCGGCCGTCGCCCGGTACCGGGAGCGTGCCGTCCCAGCCGGGGCGGACGGGGACGCGGCCCGCGGGACGCCAGCCGATCGTGCCGTCGGGGGACGCGTAGACCTGGTTCTCGCCGGGGGCTCCCCAGCGCCGCATCGCCGCCACGAACGCGTCGGGGCCCGGCGCCCGCATGTAGTCCATGCTGCCCAGGTAGGGGGCCATACCGGGGCCGAGCCAGGCCGCGCGGACCGCGAACGCGGCGTTCTTGGCCGGTAGTTCGCGGATCACCGGGCCGTGGCGCGTGAACCACAGGTCGGACGTGACCGCGTCGCCGCCCTGCACCGGGATCGACTCCGTGACGCGCGTCATCGGCTCCCAGTGGTCCTGGTACCAGTACTCATGAGGATTCGCCGGGTTCGTGCGGTAGACGTACAGGTCCTCCTGGTCGATCGGGAAGATCGTCAGGCCGAAGGCGACGTGGCCGTTGTGGCCGATGGAGATGCCGGGCAGGGCCGGTTCGCCCGCTCCGATGACGTCGATGCCCGGCGCCGAGAGGTGCGCGAGGTAGCGCAGTGCGGGCAGGGCGATCCCGCGGTGCGGGTCGTTGGCCAGGAGGGGGCGCCCCGTGGCCGTGCGGGACGGGCCGATGACCCAGTTGTTGGAGCCGTCCAGGCCCTGGCGGGGCGCCGCGCCGGCCGCCCACGGGGGCGTGGTGGCCATCTCGTACACGCGCAGGACGTCGGAAGGGATGACGGACAGGTCGAGGCCCTCGGGGACGCGCAGTTGGTGCGGGGCGGGCTCGCGGCGGCGGCGCAGGTCCTCCACGTCGGGGCCGTGATCCCGCAGGGTGAGGGCGCGGGCGACCTCGTCACGGAGGTTGTACTGCAAGCCGTGACTGCGGATGCGGGCCACGTCGGAGGGGAGCCAGTAGGCCGGTTCGTACTTCAACAGGGTGAATTCGGGTGGCAGTTGGGCCGCGTCCGAGCGGCACAGCGACACGTACGCGTTGATGCCGTCGACGAACGCCGTGGTCACCCGCTCCGCGTCCTGCCCGTACGTACGCCACTCCTCGGCCATGTCCCCGCGGTAGAGGAACAGCCGTGCCGCCCGGTCGTGCTCGGCGTACCGCTCCCCCAACACCTCCGCGAGCAGGCCGAGTCCGCGGCGCCGCCACAGGTCCAGCTGGAAGAGGCGGTCACGCGCGGCGTTGAATCCCTGGGCCAGGAAGAGGTCGTCCTGGGAGGCGGCGTACAGATGCGGGACGCCCCACCGGTCGATCCGGATCTCGACGGGCTCCTGAAGGCCCGGCACCTCGAAGACGTCTCCCCTGTCGTCCCTGTCCGTCATCGGGGCTCCTTCACGGCGGCTTCCGGCGAGCGCTCCCCCGGTACGGCCGGACCGGGGCCCGGCGCCAGCCGCACGACCGCCAGCAGTACGACGAGGTTCGCGGCGAGCGCGATGATGCCGCCGTTCACGCCGTGGTACGGGTCGTTGTCGGTGGCCCACAGCACGGTCATCACCACGAGCCCGGTGAGCATCCCGGCGACGGCGGCCCGCGCGGTCAACCGCCGCCAGAACAAGGCGAGGAGCACGACCGGCACGAGCTGCGCCAGACCCTCGTACGACAGGACGGAGAGCTCCACGAGGGTGTTCGGATAGAAGAGGCTGCCCGCCAGGGCGATCAACCCCGCGACGACGCAGACCAGTTGGGAGAGCCGCTTGGTGCGCATGTCGTCGGCGTCCCCGGACTTCCCCCGCACACGGCGGCGCGCCCGCGGATCGGCGCCGTTGCCGCCGCCGAGGATCGTGCGGCCCCACAGCGTGCCGATGGAGAGCATGAAGACGCTCATCGGCACGATCGCCGAGAGGGCACCCGCCACGCCGATGAGCGCGACGACGGGTGAGGGCAGGGAGTCGGTGACGAGGCTGAAGAGGGCGAGGTCGGGGTTGCCAAGCGTCGGCATCACGAACAGCGCCGTGGCGCCGACCACCATCGGGACGAAGAGGAGCAGCTGGTACCAGGGCAGGAGCAGCGCGTTGCGGCGCAGGGCGTTGGGGCTCTTTGCGCTGAGGTAACCGGCGACGGTGGTCGGGAAGATGGTGATCGTCACGGCGTTGAGGACGACCGTGCTCAGGAACCACATGGCGTTGCGCCCGCCGGACTCGTGCCCGGGGAAGGTGAGCCACTCGGGCTTCTCGGTCACCATGCGCTGCATGAAGTCGCTGAACCCGCCGAGGTAGTGCATCGGGATGTACACGGCGAGGAACACGACGGCGATGATCACCAGCACGTCCTTGAGCGCGCTCACCCACGCCGAACCGCGCAGCCCCGACACGAGGATGAACACCTCGGCCACGACGAAGGAGATGACGGCGGCGACCTTGAGATCGACGCTGCCGTACGTCATCGCGTTCACGACGACGCCCATGCCCTGAATCTGCACCTGGATGTAGGGGACGATGAAGACGGTCGCGACGACGGCGACGAGGATCCCCACCGGGCGGGAGCGGAAGCGGAATTCGGCGATGTCCGCGATGGAGATGAGGCCGTGCCGGGACGCGTACGTCCACAGGGCGGGGCCGACGACGTAGGCGACGGCGAAGCCGACGGTCAGGTAGGCGACCAGGTAGAGGATCGGTGCGCCGAAGGAGTACGACCAGCCCGCGGTGCCGAGGAACGAGAAGCTCGTGTACGTCTCGCCCGCCATGAGCAGCCAGATGAACAGGACGCCGAGTCCGCGGCTGGAGACGGACCACTCGGCGAGGCCCTTGGACCGGCCGCGGGCGCTCCAGACGCCGATCCCGATGGTGGCGATCATCGCGAGCCCGAAGATGGTGGTGGCGACGGCTGCGTTGCCGCTCATCGGCGGTCTCCCTCGGTGTCGGTGCCTTCGGGGGCGCCCGCGAGGTCGTCCGCCGGGATGGGCTCGACGGCGTTGGTGCGGTACGCCGGGTCGAGCCGGGCGGCGAGCCAGATGACCAGGGGGCTGATCACCGTGGAGGCGATGACCCAGAAGAGGAGGAAGGGGATGCCGAGGATGCGCGGCTCGATGCGGTTGGCGACGAGCGGGGCCAGGCCGTAGAGCAGGACGGGGACGAGAAGCAGCCAGAGGGAGGGGCGGGCCACGCCCTGGAGGGTGGGGAGGCCCTCGAGCGGCGAGTGGGGAGGGGCCGCGGGGTCCGGTGGGCCCGGCTCGCCGCTGTCTTCGGCTGTGGGGGGCATGAGGGGGCTCCTTGGGGAGGGGCGGGGAGGATCACACGGTCACACAGAGGGGTCGTAACGGCCGTCGACCGCGGTCCAGCCGCCGTCGACGCTCAGCACGGTGCCGGTGACGAACGTGGACGCGTCCGACACGAGATAGGCGACGGCGCCGGCGAGTTCGTCGGCGCGGGCCCACCGCTTGAGCGCGGAGGCCTGGGCGTAGGCATCGAACCACGCGGGGTCGGCGGCGATCTGATCGGTGAGCGGAGTACGGACGACGCCGGGCGCGACCGCGTTGAACCGGACGCCCTGCGGCCCCCATTCCGCGGCGGCGGTCCGCAGCAGTTGGACGAGGCCCGCCTTGGACGCGGCGTACGGCCCCTGCCCCGGCTCCACCTGGAAGGCGCGCATGGAGGCGAACCCGACCACGCTTCCGCGGCCTCGCTCGGCCATGCCGGGGGCGACGGCCTGGATGAGGGTGAGATAGGAGCGCAGGTTCAGCGCGATGACCCGGTCGAACTCGTCGAGGCTGTAGTCGGCGATGCGCTTGCGTACGTTGGCCCCGACGGTGACGACGAGCCCGTCGAGCGGCCCCCACGCGGCGACGGCGGCGCGCACCGCGTCCGGGTCGAGAACGTCCAGGGGCTGGGCGGTGGCGCCACCGAAGCCCTGGGCTGCCGCCTCGCCCTCCCCCGCCGCCAGCGCCACCGTCCTTGCCGCCCCTTCCGTGTCCCGGTCGGCGACGATGACGTGCGCGCCTTGGGCGACCAGCGCGCGTGCTGCTTCACGGCCGATGCCGCTGGCGCCGCCCACGACCGCGATGCGGCGGCCGTCGAGCCGGAACAGGTTGCCGTAGTCCATGGTGGTGCCTCTCTGGCAGGGTCCAGGGTTCAAGGTGCAGGGTCGGGTGATCGTCGTTGAGGGGGCGTCGGGGCCGCCTCCGCTCCGGCCTAGGGCCTGATGACCACCATCCGTGTCACCGTCAGTTCCTCGATCGCGAACCTGGGGCCCTCGCGGCCGATGCCCGAGTCCTTGACGCCTCCGTACGGGGCGATGTCGCTGCGGTAGCCGGGGACTTCGTTCACCACGACGCCGCCGGCCTCCAGGCGGTCCACGGCCTCCAGGGCGGCTCGCAGGCCGCGGGTGTAGACGGCCGCGTGCAGGCCGTAGCGGCTCGCGTTGACGAGGTCGTACGCGGTGTCCAGATCCGGCACCGTGCGCAGGCAGACGACCGGGCCGAAGATCTCCTCGTCCCAGGCGGGTTCGCCGTCGGGGACCTCCGCGAGCAGCGTCGGGGCGATGCACCGCCCGTCTGCGCCACCCGTGTCACCCCTGCCGCCCGTGTCACGGACTCCCCCGGCCACCACGCGCGCTCCCGCGGCCCGCGCCCGCTCGACCCAGTCGAGGACCCGCCGCGTCGCCGTCTCGTCGATGAGCGCCGAGACGCGGGTCGTCGGGTCCCGGGGGTCGCCGACCACCACGTCCGGCAGCCGCTCCACGAGCCGCTTCTCGAACTCCCGCGCCACCGAATCCACCACGATGACCCGCTGTACGGAGATGCAGGCCTGACCCGAGGCGTAGAACCCGCCGCGCACCACCGCGTCGGCCGCCGCGTCGAGATCGGCGTCCGCGGCCACCACGAGCGCCGCGTTGGAGCCGAGTTCGAGGACGACCTTGCGGGGTGCCGCGTCCCGCGCGATGTGGTGGCCGACCGCCGCGGACCCGGTGAAGGAGACCGCCGCGACCTCCGGATGCGTGGTGAGCGTACGGCCGACCTCCGCGTCCCCCGTGACCAGTTGTACCGCTCCGGCCGGGGCGCCCGCCGCCACGAGCTGCTCCCGTACGAGATGGACCAGCCGCAGGGTGGCGAGCGGTGTCGCGGGAGCGGGCTTGACGATCACCGGGCAGCCCGCCGCGAGCGCCGGTGCGATCTTGTGGGAGGCGAGCAGGACCGGGTAGTTGAAGCCCGCGATGCCGACCACGACGCCGACGGGCTTGCGCGTCCAGAAGCCGAAGAGGCCTTCCCCGGAGGGCTGGAGGTCCAGCGGCACGGTCTCCCCGTGCAGATGGGCCACCTCGTCCGCGGCGGACTGCCAGGTGGCCACGGCCCGCCGCATCTCGACCCCGCAGTCGACCCGCGGCTTCCCGGTCTCCAGGACGAGCAGGTCCACGAGGTCCGCCGCCGCTTCGGCCAGGGACGCAGCGATCCCGGTCAGCACCTGGCGCCGCACCCCGGCCGTCAGCCTGCCCACCCGCACCCGCACCGCCGCGGCATGCTCGACCGCCCGCCCCGCGAGCTCCTGGTCGCCGACCGGCGCCGCGCCGATCTCCGTGCCGTCGTACGGGAAGCGGACGGGTTGGCTTGCGGGCACGCTCACCCAGCCGTCTCCGACGGGCAACCCTTCGGGGCAGGTAGCGGGGCTGGCGTCGGGGCTGGTCATCGCGTACCTCCGGTGGCGCCGTTCAGGAACGAGTGCGCCGCCGCGGCGTACACCCGCGTGTACTCGACGATCTCCCGCACCTCGACGAACTCGTCCTTCTGGTGCGCGATCCACTTTCCGCCGGGCCCGTAGACGACGGTCGGCAGACCCGCGTCGCGGGTGAGGATGGTCCCGTCCGTGGTGCCGGGCACGGCCCCGAACGGCGGTGGGCCGCCGTGCACCTGACGGTGTCCTTCGACGAGCGCGGCGACCACCGGATGGTCCTGCGCGATCTCGATGGCGGGCCGGTCGTCGACGACGGTGAGCCCTACGCCCACCCCCACGCTCCCGGCCGCCTCGACGGCGAACTCCCTTATGCGCTCGATGAGTTCGGCGTGATCGGTACCGGGGATCGTGCGTACGTCGATGCCGACGACCCCATGGGCGGGGATGACGTTCAGCTGGTCCGGGTCCCCGCCGAGCAGGACGGTCGGCGTGACCGTCACGCTCCCGGCGTGCGGGTGGGTGCCGTAGCGCTCCTGGGCCCAGTCCTGCGCGTGGCCGAGCGCCTCGACGATGCGCGCCCCGGCGACGATCGGGCTTTTGGCCTCCTGCGGCATGGCTCCATGCGCCATCACCCCGTCGAGGTCGAGCCTGAGCCGGATGCCGCCACGGGCGGAGGTGCACACCTCGTACCCCTCGGGCTCGCAGACGATCACCCCGTCCACCTCACGCGCCAGCGCGGTGGCGGCGAACGCCTTCGCGCCGAGCATCAGCCCTTCCTCGTCGCACAGCACGCCGAGGACGACGCGGCCCGGGAAGGGGCCGGCGAGCTGAAGGGCGCGCACCCCGTAGATCATCGCCGCGACACCGGACTTCATGTCGGCGGAGCCGCGGCCCCACAGCCTGCCGTCCCGGATCTCGGCGCCGTAGGGATCGACGCTCCAGTCCGCCGGGTCCCCTTCCGTGACGACGTCGATGTGCCCCTCGAACATCAGCGTCGGCCCGTCGCCTCCCCCGCCCTCGATGACGGCGACGGTGTTGGGCCGCCCCGGCGCGACCTCCACCACGTCGTACGTCCAGCCGAACTCGGTGAAGAGCCGGGCGACGAGTTCGGCCGCGGGCCGCTCGACCTCGGTGGCTCCGGCCGCGTTGACGGTGCGGAGGCGGACCAGGTCCTGGGTGAAGGCGACGACGGCGGCCTCGTCGGCCGTGGGCTCGCTTGAGCTGGTGTGCATGGAACCTCCAAGTCGGTCGGCCACAAGGCCAGTCGACTGGTCAGACCAGTTGAGTTCCCGTACTCTGCCTCCACGTTCATGGCCGGGTCAACCACCAGATCTTGGATTTACCGCGCCGATGTCCGCGCCGATGTCCGCGTCGACGTGCGCGCCGACATCGCGTATCAGCTACGTACCGTGGAGGGGGCGGGCCGATGGCCGCCGACGACGCCGACCTGTTCCGGCCGGTCACACCGGTCCGCGCCTATCAGCGGGTGGCGGAGCAGATCGAGGAGCGCATCCTCAGCGGTGATCTGCCGCCGGGCTCCCGGCTGCCCGCCGAGCGCGAGCTGGTCAACCGCTTCGGCGTGGGCCGCTCCACGGTTCGCGAGGCGCTGCGCGTCCTTCAGTCGGCGGGCCTGATCCGCTCACGCCCCGGCGACCCGCTGGGCGCGGAGGTACTCGGCGTCTCCCCCGACAACCTCAGCCAGGCCCTGGGCCGCCTCACCCGCTCCAGTGTGTCCACGCTCGGCGAACTGGTGCAGTTCCGCATGGTCCTTGACGCCGAGAGCAACCGCCTTGCGGCGCGTCTGCACGGCGCGGACGATCTCGCCCGAATGCGCGAGCAGATCACCCGCATGGAATCCCTCAGCGGCAGCGGTCCGGCGGCCCTGCACGCGTTCAGCGAGGCGGACGCGCTCTTCCACCGCGCGATCGCCGAGGCCAGCGGCAACTCGCTCCTGGGCCTGTGCGCACGCGCCGTGCACGGGGCGGTGGTCGAGGTCATCGAGAAGAAGATCGCGGGCGTCACGGACACGACGGCCTGGATGAAGCGCTCCATAGCCCACCACCGGGAGGTCCTCGCGGCGATCACCGCGGGCGACGGACCCCTCGCCGCCCGCCTGGGCCGCACGGCGCTGCACGAGTACTACGCGGAACATGTGGAGCCCGAGACACGGGAGTTGCTGGCGGCGTCCGCCGAGGATCACTGACGGAATCCCGGCGAGAGTCCGAGTCTCCCCTCCAACTGCCGGAGCAACCCGCCGAGCAAGTCGCTGAGTTGACCCTGGGCGTCGTCGTCGAGACCCGCGAGAACCACGGTCTCGTAGGCCAGTTGGTCGGGCAGGACCGAGTCGACCAGGTCGCGGCCCGCCTCGGTCAGGCCGACGTGTGAGACGCGGCGGTCACGGGTGTCGGCACGGCGGTCGACCAGGCCGCGCTCCTGGAGCTGCTTGAGGCGCTTGGTGACGGCGGCCCCCGAGGAGAAGGTCTCGCGGGCCAGTTCGCCGGGCGTCAGTTCGTGGCCGGTGCGGCGCAGCGCGCCCAGCAGGTCGAACTCGGGGCGGGTCAGGCCGACGCGGCGCAGCGGGGCGTCCTCCGCCTGTTGCAGCAGGGCCGCGCAGCGGTTGATGCGGCCGATGACCTCCATCGGCCCCGTGTCGATGTCCGGCCGCACGGCCTGCCACTGCCGTACGACGGCGGCGACGGTGTCGCGCGGCACGCTCGGAGCACCGCCGGTCGCACCCGCGGCACTGCTCGTGGCGCCCGTCGCACCGCTCACACCACCGCTCGCGCCACCGCCCGCGCCATCGTCCCCCGCACGGGCCACGGCGTCCGCCGCCGTGTCCCGTTCGTTCCCGTTCCTCATGCGCCCCTGTCCTCGCCCTTCCGCGTCGCCCGGCCCGTCACACCCGTACGCGCTCGCCGCGCTCCGTGCCGCGTACCGTCGCCGCGAGCGTACGGTGTCCTGCCTGTTCGGCGGCCATCACCCGCTCCTCCGGCAGGGCGCGCTGCCACCATTCGCCCGCCGCCGCGTCATGGGCGGTGCGCAGGTCGACCAGGGCGGCGGTCAGGCCGCGGCGCGCCGGGCGCAGGGTGCCGGGGGTGGGGAGCGGGGCCGCCAGTGCCTGCTCGGCGCGGGCGCGGGCCCGGTCGGTGGCGTCGATGGCCAGCTCGATGTGGTCGGCGGCGCGCCGGTTGGTGACGGCCATCGCCGCGACGATGCCGAGCAGCGCCCCCACGAACGTGTCCACGACCCGGTCGAGGATCAGCTCTCCGGGCTGCTGGAACCGCGCGAACTCGGTGACCAGAAGCGCCATCGGCGTGACGCACACACTGCCCATCCAGTAGTTGCGGGCCATCAGTGCCTCCGCCCCGAAGGCGAGGGCCAGGCAGCAGACGATCAGTGCGGCCTGGCTGAGGTGGGCCAGCGGGACGATCGCGGCGAAGGCGAGCACCCCGACGAGGTTGCCGACCACGCGCTGCACTCCCCTGTTCCAGGTGAGCGTGACGTTGGCCTGGTAGAGCGAGGCCGCCGTGACGAGGGCCCAGTAGGGGCGGCCGACGCCGAGCGCCAGCGACGCGTACCCGGCGAGCGCGCAGCCGACGGCCGTGCGCAGGGCGATGGGCAGCAGCGGCGATCCGGGGCCGAGGCGCCGCCACAGGGGCTGCCTGGCCGGGGCCGCCGCCAACACGGCTTCCACTCCCAGGAGTTCATCGTCCGCCTCGCGTCGTACGCCGCCGGGGCGTGGCACCGCGCCCGTGCCGCGCAGGCCGTCCGCGAGGGCGCGCAGCTGGGCGGGGTCGGCGGCCGACGGCGCCGACAGGGCTTCCTCGGCGCGGATCACCAGGCGCTCCAGGGCGCGGCGCGCAGCCGTGCGGGCGCCGGTGGCGAGCAGTGACTGCCAGGCCGCGTGGACGGCCGCGGCGGCTCCCGGCCTGGCGCGCTCCCGGCCGGGGCCCGCGGCCTCGGCGTAGGCGGC
This sequence comes from Streptomyces sp. NPDC057302, assembly GCF_042667685.1. Lineage (NCBI taxonomy): Bacteria > Bacillati > Actinomycetota > Actinomycetes > Kitasatosporales > Streptomycetaceae > Streptomyces > Streptomyces sp. NPDC057302. The sequence continues at coordinate 45,068 of NZ_JBHUZJ010000039.1, forward strand.
AGCCGCGTGCAGGGCCCGTGCGGTGGCCCGGCGCTCGGGGCCGTGCGGGCGCACCAGGGCCGGGGCCATGCCGACGAGCCAGGCCACGGCTCCGGCGCCCAGGGTGAGGGCGAGGTGGCCGGGGACCTGCCCGATGGCCTGCGGCGCGAACAGGGTGGCGGAGCTGATGAACGTGAAGATGAGGTGGCCCGGCGGGCCGATGCGGGTGGCGTCGCAGAGCGTCTTCTGCGCGGCGGCGAGCAGCGCACCGACCGCCACGAGTACCACCGCCGAGGTGGTGAGCGAGGCGGCGACCATGGCGACCCCGACGCTTGCCAGCATGCCGACGACGACCCCGGCGAGGGCGCGGGCCCGCGCGGCGTAGGGGAGGTTGTGGGCGTAGAGCGCACAGAACGATCCGGCCATCGTGTACATGACGAGGTCGAGGCGGCCGATCGCGAGGAGCGTCAGATTCGGTATCGCGGTGGCGACGACCACGCTCGACGCGGGCTTGAACCAGATGTCGGACGGCTTGCCCGGACGCAGTACGCCAGCGAGCGGGAGTCGGCGGATGCGGGAGGGGCCCGAGGGCTCGGGGGCTTCGGGGGCTTCGGGGGCTTCGGAGGGTTCTGAAAGGCGGGGCGAAGGTGGCGGCGTACTGCTCGTAGGTGCACTGCTCATACCCAGAACCTTAGCAAGTGTTTTACTCGGAACCGATTTACGTCACGGTGGCCCCGTCCGCTCCCCTTCGCGCTCCCCGCGTACACCCGTGCGCTCGCATACGAGGCCCTGTGCGGGGGCATCGACCCGACGACACCGTCAATCGGGGAGGTGCGCGGTGCACGGACCGGCGCAGGCCGGCTGGCTGCTCGTCGCGCTGTGCGCGGCGACCGGGTCCTACTGTCTGCTGCGGATGCGCAGCAGGATCGAGGAACAGCGCCGGGCGGCCGGCGGCGAGGCGCTCATGGGCTTCGGAATGGCGCTGATGGCCCTGCCGGCGGCCGTACTGGCACCGCCGCGGTGGGTCTGGCTGGCGTACGCGGCCGTGTTCGGCGCGGCGGCGCTGCGGGCGCTCTGGGCGGCGCGACGGCACCGGCATCGTCACCACCGGCACGACCGACACCACCGGCATCACCTGCATCACCTGGTCGGGGCCTGCGCCATGGTCTACATGGCGGTGGCCATGGCAGCGACGCCCGGCGCCCACGCGGGCCACGGCGGCGGGGGCACGCCGGCACTCACCGGAGCGCTCCTGCTCTACTTCGCCGGGTACGTGCTCTGGTCAGGGGCCCGTCTCCTGCCCGTCCCGACGCTCGCGGCGGCGGAGGGAGGGGGTGGCGGCGGCCCGATCACGGGGTGGGCCGACCGCACGGAGCTCGCGATGGCGTGCCGCCTGTCCATGGGGATCGCCATGATCGCGATGCTTCTGACGCTGTAGAGCGCGAGCACGAGCACGACGCTCCTGACGCGGCATGGCAGCCGCGAGGCCGTAAGGGGTGATATCCCGCGATCAGCCGTGTCGTGCGTCACTTGAGGCGATAGTCCATACCCTCCGGGAGCGCCACCCTCATAGTCTTGACGCATGTTGCTCCCCGTTGCGCTGTTGCTGCTGGGCGCCCTCACCGCCGTCGTCGCCCCGCGCCTGCTCGCACGCGCCGACTGGCCGGAGCGCGAACCGGTGGTCGCGCTGTGGGCGTGGCAGTGCGTCGTCGCGGGTGTGCTCATGTGCTGTGCCCTCTCGATGACCCTGAGCGCCGCCGCCGCGTGGCAGGCCGTGCGCGGTCATGTCTTCGCCCCCGCGCCGCACGACGTGGTCGACGCGTACGCACTCGGGGCGGGAGGCGCCTGGGCCCCCGCGACCGCCGTGGTGCTGGCCCTGGGCGGCGTGTGGACGGCCGCGATGCTGACCCGGGAGATCGTCAGGGCGCGGGCGCGGCGCGGCAAGCGGCGTACCGAACTCCTGCTGCGCGCACCGCTGTTGCCCGGCGAGGAGCCGGGCGCCGACCGTCTCGTCGTCCTGGAGGGCGAGCGGCCCGACGCCTGGTGGCTGCCGGGCTCTGCGCCCCAACTGGTCATCACCACGGCCGCGTTGCGCCGCCTGAAGGGCCGTCAGCTCGATGCCGTGCTCGCCCATGAGCAGGGGCACGCGCAGGCACGGCACGACTGGCTCCTGCACTGCTCGGGCGCGCTGGCCGTGGGCTTCCCGCAGGTGCCGGTGTTCGCCGCGTTCCGGGGCGAGATGCACCGCCTGGTCGAGCTGGCCGCCGACGACGTGGCATCGCGGCGCTTCGGCCGCCTGACGATCGCCCTCGCGCTCGTCGAGCTGAACGAGGACCGGGGCGTCTTCGGCCCCTGCCCGACCCCGCAGGCACACGTGCCGCAGCGGGTGCACCGACTGCTGTCCGCACGGCCACGCCTCACCGCGGGACGGCGGCTGCGACTGACGGCGGCCGCGGCCATGGTGCCGGTGGTACCGCTCCTGGTGACGTTCGTGCCGGGGCTGCGCGCGCTGGGCTAGTCGTCCGGGTAAGCGGGCCTGGGCCAGTCGTCCGGTGCAGCACACCGGGCCAGTCATCCGGGGCAAGCACACCGGGTCAGTTGTCCGGGCAAGCACGCCGGGCCAGTCGACCGGGGCAAGCACACCGGGCCAGTCGTCCGGGACAGCGGGCCAGGGGCGGAGGCCGAGGCCCGTAGTGGTCTGTCGCCGGCAGGGCAAGGCGCCATCGCTCGCCCCGCGCGAGCGCACCGGGATGGTTTCCGGCGCCGTTTGTCGGCGAGGATCTCTCCATGCACCCCGCCGCACCTCTCGACTCGCCGCCCAGTCCGCACCGTCCGCGGAAGTCCCGCGCGGCGCTCACCGCCGCGCTCCTGTGTGTGCCGTCCGCCCTGCTCGTCCTCCTGGTCGAGCTGGAGTGGGGCCCGCTGCGCACCCTCGACGGCGACATCGCGCGCACCACGCACCGCTGGGCCGTGGCGCACGACGATCTCACCCAGGCGAGCCGCGTCCTCACCGACTGGGTGTGGGACCCGTGGACGATGCGCGCGCTGTGCGCCGTGGCCGTGGTGTGGCTCGCCTTCCGCGGGGCGTACCGGCTCGGGCTCTGGATCGCCGCCACCTGCGCGGTGGGCACCCTGGTGCAGCAGGGCCTCAAGGCCGCGGTCGACAAGCCGCGCCCGGCGTGGCCCGACCCGGTGGACTCCGCGCACTTCGCGGCCTTCCCCTCGGGACACGCCCTGACGGCGACGGTCGCCTGCGGGCTGCTCCTGTGGCTGCTGCGTCTGTACGGCGTCGGGCCCGCCGTGTGGCGCACGGGCGTGACGATCGCCGCGGTCTCCGTGGTCGGGGTCGGCGTGACCCGGATCTGGAACGGCGTGCACTGGCCTTCGGACGTCGTCGGCGGCTGGCTCCTCGGCGCGCTGATGGTGGCCCTCGCGATCGCGACGTACACCCACCGGCCGGGCGAACAGCCGGGCGAGGGGGCGGGCGACGCCGCACCGCGTGACGAGACCGCCTGACGAGACCACGTGACGAGACCACGTGCCACTTGACCCCCCGTCCGCCGCTCCCGCAGGATTCCCGGCATGACGATCAAGGGCGCGCTCTTCGACTTCTCCGGGACCCTCTTCCGCATCGAGTCCACCGGGGCCTGGCTGCGCGCGGTGCTCCAGGAGGCCCGACTGCCGCTCCCCGAAGCCGAGTCCGAGCGCCTGGCGGGCGCCCTGGAGCGAGCGGGCGCGCTGCCGGGCGGGGCTCGTCCCACCGCCGTTCCCGAGCGCCTTGCCGAGCTGTGGGCCCAGCGCGACCGCACCGCCGCGGAGCACCGTGCCGCGTTCACGGCCATGTCGCGCGAGGTCCCGCTGCCCGATCCGCGCCTGCACGGCGCCCTGTACGAACGCCACATGAACCCGGAGGCCTGGCGTCCCTACCCCGACGCCGCCGAGGTGCTCACGGGGCTGCGCGAGCGGGGCATTCGCGTAGCGGTGGTCAGCAACATCGGCTGGGACCTGCGCCCCGTCTTCCACGCCCACGGCCTGGCCACGTACGTCGACGCGTACGCCCTGTCGTACGAGCACGAGGTCCAGAAGCCGGACCCCCGCCTGTTCGCGCGCGCCTGCGAGGACATCGGCGTCGATCCGGCACACGCCCTGATGATCGGCGACGACCGGCACGCGGACGCGGGCGCCGCCACGCTCGGCTGCGCGGTGCACTTCGTGGACCCGCTGCCCGTGGACCGGCGGCCGGGCGGACTGCTCCCCGTGCTCGGCCTCGTCGACAGGGCATAGCCGCAGTCGGCGGCGGAGCCGGGCAGCGGCTCAGGAGCGGTAGCCCTCGACCTCGGCGGCGGGACGCACCCGTGCCTCGTCCGGGTCCTCGCCGAACTCCGCCTTCGCGCGCCGCTGGCGCAGCAGATCCCAGCAGCGGTCCAGTTCACGTTCGATCGCGCCGAGCCTCGCGCGCTCCGTCGTCTCGTCGATCGCTCCGGACGCCAGGGACTCCCGCAGCGTCCGCTCGTCGTCGACCATCGACGCGATCCGGGACAGAATCTGCTCTTGATCCATCGCAGTACGCCTCCTCGGCCCCCCGGCCCACTGTAAGGACGGTTCGGCCGATCGGCACCTGTGAGCAGGCAACACTCCCCCGCGGTGTTGCCTGCCCCAGGCACATCGGACCAAGAAGGACCCACTGGGAGCCTTGGTCCGAGACGTCCTGAGTATACTGGCTCGAAGCCAGTCAACGCAGGAGTTACAGGATGTCCCCGCGTAGCGCATCGGTCAATGAAGAGTTGCGAAGGCGTTCCAGGGAGCGGCTCCTGGAGGCCACGGTCGACCTAGTCGGCGAGCGGGGCTACAAGGCGACGACTCTCGGCGACATCGCGGACCGCGCGGGCTCGGCCCGCGGTCTGGTGTCGTACTACTTCCCCGGCAAGCGCCAGCTCCTGCAGTCGGCGGTGCACCGCCTGATGCACCGCACGCTTCAGGCCGCCCTCGAACGGGAGCCGCGGCCGGCGGACGGGGACGAACTCCTGGCCCGCGCCATCGACGCGATCCTGGGCCTGGCCCGGGACCAGCCCCTCCTCATGCGCACGCACATGGCGGGGATCCTCCAGGCGGACGGGTTCGTGCGCTGCCCGGAGCAGCAGCACCTGGCCGAACTGCTCCGCGAGACCGTCGTACGCCATGGGTCACCCGACGTGGACACCGACTATCCGCTGCTGCGCGCCCTGCTGATGGGCGCGGTCTTCGCGGTGCTGCTTCCCGGGGCGCCGATGCCGGCGGGCGCGCTGCGGGCCGAACTGTTCCAGCGGTACGGGCTGGCCTGGGAACTCGGCGTCCCGCCGGGCGATGAGCCACCCGGCGGGACACATGTGCGAGCCGACCACGATCAGGCCGTGCGGACCCGGCCGACTCAGTCGAAGTAGTCCGGCTGGGTCTGGACGTTGAGCTCACGGACGCGGACCCGCTCGGCGGGATCCGTCCGCTTGTCGTCGATCTTCAGGACGTCGAAGCCCTTGGCGATGTCGTTCGAGTAGATGTAGCCGTTGTAGTAGTACGCCGACCAGGAACCGCCCACCTGGATCGCGTCCGTGGACAGGGGGCCACGCTCGAAGTAGCCGATCTCCTTCGGCTTCGAGGAGTTGGTGAAGTCCCAGACGGAGACGCCGCCCTGGTACCACGCCTGGACCATCAGGTCCTTGCCCTTGACCGGGATCAGCGAGCCGTTGTGGGCCACGCAGTTCTCGGTCGCGGCCTGGTGGCGCGGGATCTTGTAGTAGCTCTTGAAGACGAGCTTGCGGTGGTTGCCCTTGCCGGTGATGTCGTAGATGCCGTTGGCGCCGCGCTCAGGACCCGTGGCCTCGTCGCAGGTGGCGCCGCCACCGCCGCCCAGCTCGTCGGTGAAGACGACCTTGTTGGCCTTCTGGTTGAAGGTCGCCGAGTGCCAGAACGCGAAGTTCTTGTTGTCCTGGACGCGGTCGACGACCTTCGGGTGCGCCGGGTCCTTGATGGAGAACAGGATTCCGTCGCCCATGCAGGCACCGGCCGCGAGGTCCTTGGAGGGCAGCACGGTGATGTCGTGGCAGCCGGTGGTCTTGGAGACGCCCGGGTTGGTGGGCCCGCCCGGGTTGCCGCCGCCGTCGGGGCCTTCACCCGGGAAGAGCACGGGGAAGTTGACGACCGCCGCCTTCTGCGGGGCCTTGCGGGGCACCTTGATGACGGAGATGCCGTCGTGCGGCGGCTGGCAGTCCGGGAACGTCGCGCTCGGGGAGTACGAGGAGACGTACACGTAGACGTTCCTCTTCTCCGGCACCAGGGTGTGCGTGTGCGAGCCGCAGGCGGTCTCGACGGCGGAGACGTACTTCGGGTTGGCCTTGTCGCTGATGTCGAAGACCTTCATGCCCTCCCACGAGGACTTCTCGGTCGCGGGCTGCGTGGTGCTGTTGCAGGAGTTGTCGCTGCGCGAGGAGTCGGTGGAGAGGAAGAGCAGGTTCCCCGAGACGGAGATGTCGTTCTGCGAGCCCGGGCACAGGACCTGGGACACGGTCCGCGGCTTCTTCGGGTTGCTGATGTCATAGATGCGGAAGCCGTCGTAGTTGCCCGCGAAGGCGTACTTCCCCTGGAAGGCCAGGTCGGTGTTGAACCCCGGCAGCGCGTCCTTGGGGATGTTGGCGAGATGTTTGATGTTGTCCGAGTGCACGATCTCGTCGGGCGCGGGTATCTCACCGCTCTTGATCGCCGCCTTCGCGTCGGCGGCGTCACTCTTCGACACGCTCTTGGGCGCGGCGGGCGAGTCACCCGGGTCGGGCGTCGCGCCGGCGGGCGCCGCGCTGAACAGCGCGGCAACCAGACCGAGCGCGGCCGCGCCGACACCGAAGCGTCTGCGCCGTGTTCGGGGGTTGTTCAACAGGGTCACTGCGTCCTCCCTAGTCGCCGTTCGCAGTTGAACGGTTCACGACACCCCGCAGTATCGTGCTCCTCATGCACAGATCAACAGATGGCAACGCACCTGTAATGAAAGTTTTTGATCATTCACGCGCGTAAGCGTGCTAGGACGGTCCTCAACTCCCCCGCCCGTCACAGGAGGCAGCCGTGCTCAACCGTCGTACGCCCGTCGTCGCCGTGTTCCTCACGGCCGCCGTTCTGGCGCTCGGCGCCTGCGATTCAGGAGGCTCCGACGCCGGTTCGCAATCGGCGAAGAAGGCCGCGCCGGGCCCGTCGGTGATCGCTCCCGGCAAGCCGGGCGAGACGGCGGCGACGATGTCCGCCGAGGACGCGGCCAAGAAGAGAACCGACGACGACACCCCCAACTCGGCGGACTTCTCCTACACCCAGATGATGATCACGCACCACGGCCAGGCCCTGACGATGACCGAACTCGCCCCGAAGCGCGCCGAGTCCACGAAGGTCAAGCGGCTGGCCGACCGCATCGCGGCCGCGCAGCGCCCGGAGATCGGCGCCATGAAGGGCTGGTTGAAGAACCACGGCGGCGCGAAGAAGCAGGGGCACGAGCACGGGACGATGCCGGGCATGGCCACGGACGGGCAGCTGAAGCAGTTGCGGGCCGCGGAGGGCAAGGCGTTCGACGAGCTCTTCCTGAAGCTGATGATCACTCACCACAACGGCGCGATCACCATGGCCACGGACGCGCTCTCCGAGGGCAACAACATCCAGGTCGAGGAGATGGCCAACGACGTGATCGCGCAGCAGACGGCGGAGATCGGCCGGATGCGCAAGATGTGAGGTGCCGGGCGCGGGGCGTCGGACGTGGCTGCCGAGTGGGGCCGTCAGGTGTGGCTCTGGACGGCGGCGTCCCGCACGTCGTCGTGCGGCTCGTGGTCGCGCCGCGGGAGCAGCAAGGGGGTGGCCAGGATGAGCACCCCGGCGATCCCGACCGCGGTGCGCGGCCCCGTGACGGCCGCCAGCAGGCCCCACAGTCCGGTCATGGCCGCGATGCTGAGCTTGCTGGTGACCGACCACGCGGACAGGGTGCGCGCGACACGGTCCGCGGGGGTGTGGTCGAGCCGGTAGGTGGCGAACACCGGGTTGAACACGCCCGAGCACGTGATGAGGCCGAACTCGACGACGATGACCAGGACGAGCCCGGCGACTCCGGGGCCGATGAAGGCGAGGCCGATGAGCCAGCACGCCCGCAGCGTCCCCGCGGTGCGCAGGACCCGGTGGCGCCCGAACCGTTCGACGAGCGGCCCGGCGAGCCGCGAGCCGATCAGGCCGCCGACGCAGGGCGCGGCGAAGGCCAGGCCGTACTGCCAGGGCGCGAAGCCGAGTTCGCCGACCATCAGGACGACGAGGAGCGGCGACGTCGCCATGATCAGGCCGTTGTTCAGAACCGTGTTGAAGAAGAGCGGGCGCAGCGCCGGGCCCGCCAGGATGTAGCGCCAGCCGTCGAGCAGATCGCCCGCCCGGAACCGGGTTTGCGGCCCGGTGCGCACGGGGTGCGCCTCCTTGCCGCCGATCGCGCGGACCCCCAGGGCCGAGAGCAGATAGCTGATCGCGTCGGCCACCACGGTCATCACCGGGCCGAAGAGCCCGATGGCGGCTCCGCCCAGCGGCGGTCCGAGCATCAGGGCGGTCCAACTCGTGGACTCCAGGCGGCCGTTCGCGACGAGTAGGTCCTGCGGCCGTACGAGTGCCTTGAGGCACGCGCCGCTCGCCGCGGTGAACGCGATGTCGGCCGCGCCGACCACGACCGCCACGAGCAGGAGCTGACCGAAGCCCAGCAGGCCGAAGGCGTACGCGGCGGGAACGCTGAGCAGGGCCGCGCACCGGACCAGGTCCATCGCGATCATGACCGCCCGCTTGCGGCGGAACTCCACCCACGGTCCGAGCGGCACCGCCACCACGGCGCCCACCGCGAACCCCGCCGCCGCGAGGGCCGACACCTGCGTCGGGCCGGCGTCCAGAGCCAGGATCGCGATCAAGGGGAACGCGTCGAACGCGAGCCGCGTGCCGAACGCACTGACGGTGTAGGCCGCCCACAGCCATCCGAACCGCCGCCCGAGCGACCTCCTGGCCACCATGCCCCGTGCCACCCCTCGCCCCTGCGCCCGTACAGCCCCGACTCGACCTGCGGCATCCAAACCGGCGACAGGTCCGCAGGTCAAACAACCGCGGCGCGCGGGCGGCCACAACCGCGGGTTGTACCTCCGCCGCGCCTCCTAGGATGACCGGCGTGGATCTCCATGCCGTGCGCACCTTCGTCGCCGTCGCGGACGCCGGACAGTTCCAGGCGGCCGCCGCCGCTCTCGCCATCACCCAGCAGGCCGTCTCCAAGCGCGTCGCCACCCTGGAGAAGGACCTCGGGGTGCGCCTGTTCACGCGGACCGCGCGCGGGGCCCGGCTCACCGTCGACGGGCAGGCTTTCCTGCCGCACGCCCGTGAGCTTCTGCGGGCCGAGGAGCGGGCCGCGGCCTCCGTGCGGCCCGGCCGCCGGGCGCTGCGCGTCGACGTGATCGGGCGGCGGCTCGCGCCCGCGGGGCTGCTGAGCGGCTTCCGGCGGGCGCATCCCGGCATCGAGCTCGACGTCGTGACGCTCTTCGACGCCGAAGCGGCCCTGACCGCCGTCCGCTCGGGCACGATCGACGCGTCCTTCCGCGCCCTCACCCTGCCCGCACGGCAGTTGCCCGAGGGGGTCGAGGCCGCCCGGGTGTACGACGAGCCCGTGCAGCTCCTCGCCGGTCCCGCCCATCCGTTCGCGGCGGCCGGCGCGGTGACCCCGGCGCAGCTTGCCGGGCACAGGATCTGGATGCCCGGCATCATCGCCGGTACGGAGTGGGCCGCCTATTACGAGGCGCTCGCCGCCGCGTTCGGGATCACCATCGAGGCGACGGGACCCGACTTCGGCACCGAGCCGCTCCTGGACACGCTCGCCGCCTCCCCGACGCTCGCGACCTTCGTGGGCGCGCGGACCCGCCTCAGCTGGCCCCTCGCCGACGACCTGCGACGCATCGAGGTGCACGACCCGACGCCGGTCTACCCGCACTCGCTCCTCTGGCGCGGCGACAACCCGCACCCGGCGCTCACCGCCCTGCGCGACCACCTCGCCGCCACGCGGCCCGGCGACCGCGACGGCGGGACGTGGACACCCTCGTGGGCGTGGTGAGCGCGGCGGCCGGCGCCCGCGGGCAGGTCAGCGGCGGTTGTGGCGCGGGGGCAGGACGCCCGCGTCCCGCGCGGAGGCGATGAGCCTGAGGGATCTGCGGCGGCTGCGGCCGGTCGCGTACATCACGGCGAGCACCGGATCCCGCCCCTCGGCCTGCGCCGCGCGGTACTCCCGCGCCACCATCAGCCGCCCCTCGCGCCCACGCGGCCAGGACGGGCGGGCGCGGTGTGCGGCGGGTGATGCCCGCTGGTGGAGGAGGGGCGGGCGCACCGGGTCCTCGTCCGGACCCGGCGGCCGGGCGTCCAGGCCCTCCAGGGTGATCCGCCCTTCCGTCACCACGGCCCGTGCGTCGATGGCTGCTCCGTCGCCGAAGGTCAGCCGTACGTGGAACGAAGGCGGAGTCGCGGACGGAGATGGAGAAGGGGGCGAGAATGAGGGTGAGCCATCAGCATTCGGTCGATAGTGATCAGAAACGCCAAAAAAGGGGCTCTCAAGCACAATCAAAAGGTAGCCGTGCGATCGCATTAGGTCACGAACGGCACGCAGGATCCGCGCGGCGGCCGGTCCTTGAGCGGGGCGCCCGGATCGACGCGCCCCTGACGGCGTCTCCCCCTTCACGCACCGGAGTGCGATGCTGAGTCCACCCCGAGGCCGCCTCGCGGAAGGAGCACCGCCGTGCTGCAGGTCGCCGTCGTCGGTTCGGGCCCGAGCGGGGTCTACACCGCGCAGTCCCTCGTCCAGCAGGACCGCGTGCCGGGGGTACGCGTCGACGTCATCGACCGGCTCCCCTGCCCCTACGGCCTCGTGCGGTACGGAGTCGCACCCGACCACGAGAAGATCAAGTCCCTCCAGAACAACCTGCGTACGGTCCTCGAACACGACCGCGTGCGCTTCCTCGGCGGCATCGAGGTCGGCCCCGGCGGCCTCCCGGTGGCCCGGCTGCTCGACCTCTACCACGCGGTGGTCTACTGCGTGGGCGCGGCGGCCGACCGCAGGCTGGGCGTGCCGGGCGAGGACCTGCCGGGGAGCCACTCGGCCACGGAGTTCGTGTCCTGGTACAGCGCGCACCCGGACGTGACGGCCGACGGATTCACCGCGGGCGTCGACTCCGCCGTGGTCATCGGCGTCGGGAACGTCGCGGTGGACGTGGCACGGATGCTGGCGCGCGGCGTGGCCGAGCTGCGGCCCACCGACATGCCCCAGGCAGCGATCGGCGTGCTGGCCGAGAGCCGGGTGCGCGAGGTCCACATGGTGGGGCGGCGCGGCCCTTCGCAGGCGCGCTTCACCACCAAGGAGCTGCGCGAGCTCGGTTCGCTGCCGGACACCGAAGTGCTGGTGGATCCCGCCGAGTTGGCGCTCGATCCCGCGTACGCCGACCCCTCCGGCCTGCCCGCGGTGGGCCGCCGCAACGTCGAGGTGATGCGCGGCTGGGCCGAGCGCCCGGCGCGGCACCTGCCGCGCAGTATCCGGCTCCGGTTCTTTCTGCGTCCGGTGGCCGTCACGGAGGCCGCGGGCCGCGTCGGCGGGGTGCGGTTCGAGCGGACGCTGCCGGACGGGCGGGGCGGGGTGACGGGATCGGGGCGCTACGAGGACATCGCGGGGCAACTGGTCCTGCGCTCGGTCGGCTACCGCGGGGTGCCCATCGACGGGCTGCCGTTCGACCCCGGGCTCGGCACGGTGCCGCACGCGGCGGGGCGGGTGCTGCGGGAGGGCGCGGCCTCGCCCGGCGAGTACGTGGCGGGCTGGATCAAGCGGGGCCCGACGGGCGTCATCGGGACCAACCGCCCGTGCGCCAAGGAGACGGTGCTGTCCCTGCTGGACGACGCCCCCGCCCTCGTACGCAGAGGCGTCCCGGAGGATCCGCTGCTCGCCCTTCGCGGCGCGGGGCTGCGTCCCGTCGAGTGGCAGGGCTGGCTCGGCATCGAGCGTGCGGAGGCGGAGCTGGGGCGGTCGCTGGGGCGCGGGCCGGTGAAGATCCCCGACTGGCCGGGGCTGCGGGCCGCTGCGCGGGGCTTCTAGCGTCCGTCGTCAATTGCGGCGCCTGGGGTGAATGTCTACCGCGGGCCCGGGGGGTGACCTCTGCCGCGGGCCGGTGGGGGCTTGTCGCGCAGTTCCCCGGGCCCCTTACGGGGCGCCCTCGTTACGGGGTGGCCATGCGCGCTGCCTGTGTACCCGCCGCCGCGAGGACACTGTCCAGGAGGCCGGGGAAGAGTGCGTCCAGGTCCTCGCGGCGCAGTCCGTTCAGCTTGGCCGTGCCGCGGTAGATCTGCTGGATGACGCCGCTCTCCCGCAGCACCCTGAAGTGGTGGGTGCTCGTGGACTTCGTGACGGGCAGGTCGATCTGCGAACAGGAGAGACCGTCGAGACCGGGCTCGCAGCCGGCCAACTGCCGTACGACCCGCAGGCGCATCGGATCCGACAGCGCGTGGAGCACGCCTTCGAGCCGGATCTCCGTGCGCGCCGGATGGTCGAGCGCACGGGTGCTGATCGGTGCGGCGGTCGTCATGACGGCTCCACTTCATCGGGGTTCGCCGGGGTTCATCGGGGCTTCACGTCTTCTCGAAGGGCTCCATAGTACGAGAGTCATCGTAGTTTGACATCTGCCGTACTACGAGGGCTACCGTACGGGCCGTACCGAAGTCCGTGACGAATGGAGTCCGCCGTGAGCGCGCTGTTCGAGCCCTACACCCTGCGATCGCTGACCGTCCCCAACCGGGTGTGGATGGCGCCGATGTGCCAGTACTCGGCCGAGGTGTCCGGGCCGAACGCGGGTGTGGCGGGCGACTGGCACTTCGCCCACTACGGAGCGCGCGCCACCGGCGGCACCGGACTGATCCTCGTCGAGGCCACGGCCGTGAGCCCCGAGGGTCGCATCAGCCCCGCGGACCTCGGGATATGGAACGACACGCAGGTCGAGGCGCTGCGCCGCATCACCGGCTTCCTGAAGACACAGGGCACCACCCCGGGCATCCAGCTCGCCCACGCGGGCCGCAAGGCGTCCACCGACCGCCCCTGGAAGGGCGGCGGGCCGGTCGGCCAGGACGAGAACGGGTGGCAGCCGGTGGCACCCAGCGCGCTCCCCTTCGACGAGGGCCACCACCTGCCGCACGAACTCACCACGGACGAGATCCACGACGTCGTCGGCCAGTTCGCCGCCGCGGCGCGGCGGGCCCTCGCCGCCGGATTCCAGGTGGTGGAGATCCACGGCGCCCACGGCTATCTCATCGGCGAGTTCCTCTCGCCGTTCACCAACCACCGCACGGACGAGTACGGCGGCACCTTCGAGAACCGCTCCCGGCTGGCCCTCGAAGTCGTGGACGCGGTCCGCGCCGTCTGGCCCGAGGAACTGCCCCTCTTCTTCCGCGTCTCCGCGACCGACTGGCTGACGGAGAACCCCGAGGACGAGCGCGAGGGCTGGACGGCCGACGACACGGTCCGCCTCGCCGAGGAACTGCACGCGCACGGCGTGGACCTCCTGGACGTCTCCAGCGGAGGCAACGCCCCGAGGGCGCGCATCAAGGCGGGCCCCGGCTACCAAGTCCCCTTCGCGGCGCGGGTGAAGGCCGAGACCCCGCTCCCCGTGGCCGCCGTCGGCATGATCACGGACCCCGAGCAGGCCGAGAAGATCCTCGCCAACGGCGAGGCGGACGCCGTGCTCCTGGGCCGCGAACTCCTGCGCAACCCCTCATGGGCCCGCCACGCCGCGAACGAACTCGGCGGCGAGGTGGCCACTCCCCAGCAGTACCACCGCATGGTCTGAGGCCGCACGGTTTGAGGCCGCACGGTCCGATGCCCCGCCCCGCGCTGACCTGCCACAGAGCCTTGGCCAAGGGTCGGTGCCTGGGGTCATCCCTAGGTGACACCCCGAAGCGGCGGGCGGCCCGGGGTTCGTAGCGTGGCGCTGTCGCGATGGTCATTGGTTCGGAGCCCGTACCGGCTCTCGGGAGGGCGTTGTGCGCTACGTCATCGAGGTGTTCCGCTCGCCGGGGGGCGTCCACGGGAACGTGGTGGACGAGAGTGACGGGAAAGGGGATGCAGGGCGCCGCACGCCGTTTCACGGCTGGCTCGAACTGCTCTCGCTGCTGGAGCCGCCGGACGCGGCCTGCACGGAGACCGGAGAGCCTGCCTCCGCGACGGATGGCGACTCCTGTGACGCGTGATCCCACCGCAGGGCAAACAGCGCTGCGGGAGCGGGGAATCTGCTTGTACCGGGACCCGTTCGGGCATCATCGTGGACGTTCAGGGCCATGCGCCCGGCACGGGTCACCGTCACAGTCCTGGCGCCCGTACCGGGTGCCGACAGGTGGGGGCGGTGATGACGTCCGGCGACATACTGAACGGCCATGCCCACGCACCGGCGCCCCATGAGGCGTTCTCCGGTCGTACGCACGAACTCGCGGCGCTCCAGGAGGAGTTCCGCCGGGCGTGCGAGGGGGTACCGCGCCTCGTCCTGATCGACGGGCCCGGCGGTATCGGCAAGACCGCACTGGTGCGCAGGTTCCTCGACACGGCGGGCGACGCCTGCGTGTTACAGGCCAGCGGCGAGGAGAACGAGAGCGCGCTGCCCTGCGGGGTGCTCGCCCAGTTCGTCGGGCAGAGCCCGATCCCGCTGCCGGACTGCCTCGGCTCGCTGGTCCGCATGCCCCGCTCGGCGCCCGGCACGCTGCCGCCGCTCGCGGCAGGCTTCGGACTGCTCGACCTGCTGAGCGAGTTGCAGGACAAGGGGCCCGTCGTCCTGGTCCTCGACGACGCCCACTGGGCCGACTCCGCCTCGCTGAACGCGCTGACGTTCGCGCTGCGGCGGCTGCGCCTCGACAAGGTGCTCGCGATCGTGACGGCGCGCGACCCGCAGGCGCCCCAACTGCCGGAGGGCATCCGCCGGTTGCTTTCCGACGTCCGCACCCGGCGCATCCCGCTGCACGGGCTCAGCCCGGACGAACTGGGCTCCCTGAGCGCCCAGATGGGCGCCGACCGGCTGCCGCACTCCGCCTCCGTACGCCTGCACGGACACACCCACGGCAATCCGCTGCACGCCCGCGCGCTCCTCGACCAGGTGCCCCCGCACGTCCTGCGGGACGTCGCCACCCCCCTGCCCGCGCCCCGTTCGTACGCCATGCTGGTGCTCGCCAACCTCGCGGAGTGCGGGTCCCAGGCGCTGCGGCTCGTCCAGGCGGTCAGCGTGCTCGGGCTCTCCTGCCCGCTGAGCCTTGCCGCCTCACTCGCGCGTGTCACCGCGCCCCTGCCCGCGCTCGAACGGGCCGTGAAGGCGGGCCTGTTGAAGGAGACGCACCCCGGGGCCGCGCCCGAGATCGCCTTCCCGCACCCCCTCGTCCACGCCGCGGTCTACCAGGACATCGGCCCCGCACACCGGGCCGACCTGCACACACGGGCCGCGGCCCTGGTCGAGGACGAGTACGCGAGCCTGCGGCACCGCGTGCTCGCCGCGACCGGACCCGACGAGCATCTTGCCGCCGCCCTCGCCGCGTGCGCCAGGCGCGAGGCGGCCACCGGGCAGTGGGCGGTGGCGGGCACGCACCTGCGGCACGCGTCGCGGGTGGCGACGACCGACCTGGAACGTGACCGCCTGGCCGTCGAGGCGGTCGAGGCGCTGCTCCTCGACGGCCGGGTGCACGAGTCCGCCGAGCTCGCGGCCGGGCTGCCGGCCAGCGCGGACCCGGCGCTGCGCGGTTACGTACGCGGATATGTGGCGCGCGTCCAAGGGCGCATGGAGCAGGCGCAGACGCTGCTCCTCGACGCGTGGAACCAGTGCGATCACGAGAGCGACCCCTCGCTGGCCGCGCGGGCGGCCGAGCAGCTGAGCTACGCGGCCGTGATGCGGGGGCGCTCGGCCGACGCCGCCCAGTGGGCGGAGCGCGCGCAGCGGCTCTCCACCCTCCAGGGGCCGAGCCGGATGCTGCGCTTCAACCACCTTCTCGCGCTCGGTCTGAGCGGGTTCGCCAAGAAGGGCATCGAGCTCGCCGGAGACCTTCCCGATCCGCTCCTCGTACCGCCCGCGAGCATCGATCTGCTCCTTGCGCGGGGCCAGTTGAGGCTCTGGTCGGACGATCTGCTGGGCGCACGCGCCGACTTGCTCGGGGCTGTCGCCAACTGCCGCAGGGGTACGGTGCCGTTGCGGCTGCTCTCCGCGTCGGCGCTCGCGCAGACCCTGCACCGGCTCGGCGACTGGGACGAGGCGCTGCTGCACGCCGAGGCGTCCGCGTCCATCGCCGACGACACCGAGCAGTCGTGGCTCAAGCCGGTCACGCACGCCATCGCCAGCTGGATCCTCTCCGCGCGCGGCTCGTGGGACCGGGCATCGGCGCACCTGCGGCTCGCCCTGGACGCGCCGGGCTGCGACGAGAGCGCGCTGGCCTACGCGTACGCGGCATCCGCGCACGGGGCCTTCGCCGAGGCGCGCGCGGAGCCCGAGCGGGTCGTCGACGCGCTGCGCCCGCTCCTGGACTTCGCCTCGCACGACGGCGTGAACGAACCCGGCGTGGTGTCCTGGCGTGAGCTCCTGGTCGACGCGCTGATCCAGCTCGGCGACCTCGACGAGGCCCAGGCGGTGCTCCTGCCCTACGAGGAGCGGGCTTCGGCGCGCGGGCAGCACGCGGCGCTGTCCGCCGCGGCCCGGGTGCGCGGCAATCTGCACGCCGCGCGCAGGGAGCCGGACCGCGCCCAGGCGTCGTTCCTGCGCGCGCACGACCAGGCCGCGCAGATCCCGTCGCCGTTCGGCCGCGCTCGCGTCCAGCTCGACCACGGGGCGTTCCTGCGCAGGATCGGCCGCCGCTCGGTGGCCGTGGCCCAGCTCCAGGCGGCGTACACGACGATGCGCGAACTGGACGCCGGCCCCTATCTGGCGCGCTGCGAACGGGAGTTGGACGCCTGCGGGCGCGCCGCGCCGCCGCGGCCCGCGCACGATCCGGCGGGCGCCGATGTGGCCGCCGAAGGGCTCACCCCGCAGGAGCTCGCCGTCGCGCGCCTGGCGTCGCAGGGCTTCACCAACCGGCAGATCGCCACCGCGCTCGCACTGAGCGTCAAGACCATCGAGTACCACTTGGGCCACACGTACACGAAGCTGGGCATCGCCTCGCGCATCGGGCTCGTGCACCACTTCGCCCCCCAGGAGCGGCGCACCTCGTCCTAGCCCGTCCCCTGGCCGGAGCCCCGGCACACCGGGGTTATCCCTGGGCGGTTCCCTGAGGCACCCCTGCCGCCGCCCGGCGTAGTTTCTTGGCTGGTCAGGGGATGGGATGCACAACTGGGGGTGCACAGATGGCTGTCACGGAACGTCCGGCGGTCCGCGGCGACGCGCCACCGGCCCTGCGTCTGCGGCTGCTCGGGGGATTTCACCTCAGCCGCGGCGAGGGTGACGGTGGCGGGCAGGTCGACGTGTCCGCCAGCGGGCAGCAGTTGCTCGCCCTGCTCGGTCTTCGTGGCCCGGCGACGCGTTCGGTCCTGGCGGGAACGCTGTGGCCCGACGTCACCGAGGAGCGTGCGCGTGCCTGCCTCCGTACCGCCATCTGGCGCCTCAACGCGGCGGGTTCGGCCGTCACCGACCCCCGGCCCGGGGTGCTCGGACTCAGTCGGCAGGTCCGGATGGACGTGGAGGACTTCACCGCCACGGCGCACCGCGTCCTCGCGGCATCGGCGGAGGGGACCGGGGCCGCCTGTGCCTCGCTGATGGGCATGGGCGAGCTGCTGCCCGGCTGGTACCAGGACTGGGTGGTGTTCGAGCGGGAGCGGCTGCACCAGCTGCGGCTGCACGCGCTGGAGGCCCTTTCGGCGCGGCTCGTCGCGCAGGAGCAGTACGCCCCCGCCCTGGAGGCCGCGCTGGAGAGCACCCGGATCGATCCGCTGCGCGAGAGCGCGCGGCGGGCGGTCGTGACGGTGCACCTCGCCGAGAACAACCTCGCGGAGGCGGTGCGCCACTTCAAGGCGTTCCGCGGGCTGCTCCGCACGGAGCTCGGCATCGAACCCTCGGAGCAGTTCCTCACGATGGTGCGGCGCGCGCTGACCTGACGGGCACGACGGGAAGGCGAGGCGGCCATGGTGTCCGTGAGGGCGGCGGGGGTTCCTCAAGAACGGGTGACGTGCCACCACGTCACCGACGGCCTGGCTGTCCGTGCGCGCTCGGGGGTGCACGGGCCGCGGGTCGTCCCACCCACCCCTGCCGGCCGTGTTGGGGGACGCGGCCGGCAGGCCATCGACGTTCCGCCACGCACGGTCACGGGGGTGCCGAGCGCGGCAACGGGGCGTCGGGATGCGCGGCGGCCGGGGGCATCGGCTCCCGGCCGTCGCGGCCTCACACCCCCGGTGAGCCCTGTGGGTCGTCCCCCTGTGAGCGCCTGAGCTCGCCTATGGCCCTGTCGACCGCCCTGTGCGGCATGCCGGTCCTGCGGGACAGGTCCTTGGGCTCCATGGTCCGCAGGACGTCGTCGACGCTCTTGTCCTCGACGCTCGCGATCTCCCGTACGTAGCGCTGGACCCGGTCGACCGGTTCGGCGAACCGGGGCCGCCTGGCCATGCCGGCTTCCCGCAGCGCGGGCGGGACGAGGCCGCCGCGCGCGGCGATGCCCGGCCGGTTCTCCTGCTCCAGCCAGGTCGTCCAGACGCCGCGCCCCACCATGTGTTCCGCCACGCTCTCGGCCGCCGAACCGTCCTGGAGGATCCCCGGGTCCGCCGAGTCCGCCCGGACGAGCAGCCGGCAGGAGGCCGCCAGCATGGGCGGCGAGGCGACCGGCGGCACCGGTTCGTCGAGCAGGGTGCACAGCGCGGCGATGTCCGGCTGGGCGGGGGCGTGGTGGACCAGGCGCTCCAGGAGGCCGGCGATCCGCCCCAGATCGGGGGTCGGGTGCAGCAGCAGGGCGTGGGCCCCGATGATGCCGAGGAAGGGATTGACGTTCTTGGCGTCGAGCAGGCCGAGCAGTTGCCGCGTCGACACGAGGTCGATGCCCTGCCGCAGCCCCGAGAGAGCGGCCTCCATGGCCAGGTCCAGGGTGCGCTCGGCCGGCTGCCAGCCGACGCCGTGGGGCACCATCTGGATCGAGGCGAACTGCGGCTGCGGGCCCTGCGGTCCGTTGCTCACGAACACCAGGGTCGTCCAGCCGTCGAGCACGTGCAGCGCCTGTGCGAGCGGCAGCCCGTCGGCGGGCTTCCTGCGGGTCCTCAACCGGTAGCCGCCGGGCGGCAGTTCACCGCTCCAGGCCGACCACCCCTGTCCGCCCGCGGGCTCCCAGCCGCCCGCGCCGCCGTCCACGGGCCTGCCGCCCTCGTCGGCGACCTCCAGGGAGAACGGGTCGAGCTGCCAGCCCCGGCGCAGATTGCGGATCAGGACCATCAGGGTCGGCGGGCCCCCGCCGTGCGTCGACCCGGTGCTCCAGCGCACCGCTGCCGCGCGGTGGTCCTCACGGGTCGTGGGGGTGCCTTCGACCGGGGTGGCCGTGGGCATGTCGGGCAGCGCGAGGTGCTCGGTGAACGGCTCCGTGCCGACTTCGACGAAGCGGCTCTCCACCGCGCCTCCCAGGCGCTGCTCGATGCGGTAGATGCCGGACGGCAGCGTCGTGTCGATGGTGCCCATCGCGTGGGCCACCTCGCGGAACGCCGAGTCGGTGACGGTGACTTGGACCGACGGGGTGTCGGGTTCGACGACGAACGGCACCCGCTTCGCCGTCCCCTGATCCGAGCGCCGTCGCTCTTCAGAGCTGGACACCATGGCCACCGCCCGTCATTACCTCGAAGAATCCACCGTTCTGGAAGTCGTCCGCCGTCCAGCTCTCCGGCGTGACCCGGTAGAGGCCGGGGGCGAGCTTCTCGACGTGTTCCGCGGCCTCCACGTGCCACCGCAGGGGCGGCTCGTCGGGGTCGCCGCCGCGCAACTGCACCCAGCCCCTGAACCCCTCGGGGAAGCGCAGCGTGACGTACGGCATCCCGTTCTCCACGTCCCGCACGAAGACCATCGGAGCGCTGCCCTTGACGAACCGGGGCTGCTGCGGGACCAGCAGGTGCCGGGTGCGGTCCTCCACGTGCCGTACGACGTAGTCCGCGAGGCTGTCGGAGGTGACGAGCCCCTTGCGGGTGACGCTGCGCCCGCCGAGGCCGTCGAGGAGCGCGGTCGTGAAGTGCCCGCGCGCCAGGTCGGGGTCGGCGTTCTGTTCCTCGTAGGCGGGATCTCCTTGCGAGGTGGCGTACCCGACGAAGCAGTCGACCTTCTCAAGCGCTCCCACGGTGGTGGTGAAGGGCGGCCCGAAGGGGAAGACGGAGCCGTTTCCGCTGCTCGTACGGCAGCAGTCCGCGAAGCAGACGATCTCGCGGAACGGCGACGACGACTCGTACCAGTCCAGGTACTGGCCCACGGCGAGGTGGTTGCCCAGCAGGTCGAACGCGGCGTTGGCCATGAGCAGCGCGGTGCTGCCCGGGGGCGTCATGAATCCGTGCCCCGCGAGGAAGAAGTAGAGACGGGTCCGCTGCCTCGCGGCCTCCCATTCCTCCTCGGGCCTGGCCTCGATCGCCCGCTGGACCGCGATGTTCGCCCGGTAGAGCGCCTGGTCGACGTTCTCCCTGGTCGGTACGGCGGTCATGAAGTCCGCGGTGCGCTCCTGCTCGTCGGTGGCGGCCACCAGCGTGACGTTGTCCTCGGGCACGTCGCCTCCCTTGGGATCGACGAGCCAGTCACGGAACCGGACCGCATCGCCCCGAGCGGCCTGCAGGTCGCCGATGGCCGGGTAGCGGTTGATGCCGACGACCACGGCGTAGTGCAGGTCGTTCATCGGACTCTCCCCCTCGTTCAGCCTCGCGCCGTTCAGCCTCGCGCCGTTCAGCCGGCGAGCATGGCGGCCACGCTCGCGAGGATCTGCGGATCGTCGTCGAAGGCGATGTGACTGCGCGCCCCCGCGCCAGGCCCTGGTGACCAGACCGTGCGCGCGGCGTCCGCCCGCAGGAAGCCGCGCAGGTCGTCGGAGTCGGGTCCCAGCGCTGCGGGGTCGAGGTACCAGTGCTGCATGCCCGCGATCGGTGTCACAGTGGACCGCCGGGAGGGACCGCGCTCCAGGACTCCGGAGATGAAGTAGAGCAGCGACCTCGGGTAGAGGAACGGCACGAGGTGGTCGGCCCGCTCCGCCGCGTCGGTCATCGTGAACATCCGGAAGCGGTCGAAGAGTTCGGCCTGGCGGCGGACCGCGGGAGCCAGCTGCGCCACCGTGCAGGCGGGCGCGAGGAGCACCACGTCCCGCAGCCGGAAGTCGGCGGGGACGAGGTCGTCGTCCGCGGCGCGCCTGCGCGCGAGGTCGTCCAGCAGATTGCCGATGAACACGGCGCCCGCGCTGTGGCCGACCACGGTCACCTGAGGTCGGGTGCCCGCGGCGAGCAGCTCGGCGAACCGGTCGAGGAAGTACCGTCCGGCGCGGACCTCGTCGTCCGCGGCGACGAAGGTGTCGGCGGTCTGCCGCTTCATCGCGTCCCAGATCGCGGCGCCCACATTGGCGAGGTAGAACTCGCGCAGGATCTCCTCGACGACCGTCGGATAGAGCCCGTGGTCGTTGCGCTCCCGGAAGCGGCCGACGACCGCGGCGACGACCCGCACGGTCTTGCGGACGACCAACGCCGTGCTCACCAGGGCACGTTCCCCCGTACGTGCCCTGGCGGCGAGGGCGGCCACCACATCCGGTGACATCAGTGTGGCCGCCGCGGCACGCCCCCCGATGATGTCTCGCGCCGCGGCGGCCGGCTCTGTGGGGTGGACCTGGCCCGGGGGCACCACCGAGTTGACGATCTCCCGGGTGCGCTCGGCCAGTTCGGTGTCCGCCGACAGCTCGGCGGCGATCTGCTTCTGCTCGGCATCGCTGAGCGGCGGCACGTCCCGCGGCGCGCTCAGGCGGGCGTAGGGCTCCTGCCCCGTGCGCACTTGGGCGAGTTCGGCCGCGACGGCCCTCGGGGTAGGAGTGGCCGCCACCCCGAGGGCGCGCTGTCCCGGCTCCCTGAACACGGTGCCGGTGGCGTAGCGCGTGACCCTGTTGAGCAGCGTACGGAAGACGCTCTCGTTCAGGATCTGCGGCAGGTTGCCCCGCAGGGTCTCCAGGAGCCCGC
Source organism: Streptomyces sp. NPDC057302 (assembly GCF_042667685.1). NCBI lineage: Bacteria > Bacillati > Actinomycetota > Actinomycetes > Kitasatosporales > Streptomycetaceae > Streptomyces > Streptomyces sp. NPDC057302. The sequence continues at coordinate 67,248 of NZ_JBHUZJ010000039.1, forward strand.
TGCTCCACACGAAGAAGACGGGATCCGCGCCCGCCGCCTCGTACACGGGAGCGAGCCGCTCGGCGGTGGCGAAACCCAGCGTGTCGTCGATGAGCCCACCGTGGAAGTGCAGCACGACGCGCGGCCGGTCCTTGAGCCCGGCCACGAGCCGGTCGATGTCGGCGGTGGTGGTCGAGGCGAGCCGACCACCCTGCCGGCTGTGGATGCACCGATCACGGAAGGAAGCCATGTCCAGGAAGGTAGGACGGCCCGGCCGCCCCGACATCGGGGACCACCTCAGGGATTACCCCTGCCCTCAAGGACCGGGAATGGCCCGGCGGGACTAGGAACCCGAGGGGGCGCCCATCCACTCGGCCTCGTAGCGCGCGTACGTCCCGTCGTGCGTCGCCAGGTGCGTGAACTGGTCGACGTACTCCTTGAACGGCTCGTCCCCGCGCGGCAGCGCGTACGCCTTCTCGGAGAAGGTGAAGGGCTTCTCGGGGTGCAGGGAGCAGAGTTCGGGGTGGATCTTGGCCTGGTAGCGGGTCTCGCTCGCGTCCGTCATCATCACGTCCGCGCGGCCCTCGACGATCTCCTGGAAGATCGTGGTGTTCTCCGGGTGCTGCTTGATCGTGGCCTGCTTGATGTGGTCGCGCGCGAACTGCTCGTTCGTGCCACCGGGGTTGACGATGACGGTGGTGCCCGGCTTGTCGATGTCCTTCAGCGTGCCCTCGCCGAACTTCTCCTTGTCGGCGCAGCGCACGATCGGCGTCTTGCCGTCCTCGCGGGTCGGCTCGCTGAAGTAGACCTGGCGGGCCCTCGGCAGGGTGATGGAGACTCCGCCGACGGCGATGTCGCAGCGGCCCGCCGCGACGTCCTTGGTCAGGTTCGCCCAGGTCGTGGCCACGTACGAGGGCTTGGCGTCCAGGCTCTTCGCCAGGTCATCGGCCATCTTGATGTCCACGCCGCTGTACGTCTTGTCGGCGGGGTCGAGGTGGGTGAACGGGCGGTAGTCACCGGTCGTGCACACCTTCAGGACACCTCTCTTCGGCACGGAGTCCAGCAGGCTGCCGTGGTGGCGGTCCTTGCCGCGCCCGGCGTCGGGCGACGCGGGCGCGGCAGCCGTGAGAGCGAGCAGACAGACCAGGGCGGACAGGGTGGCGGCGCGCTTCACAGGGGCTCCTCCGGACGGGATCGCGTTTCAGAGGGATCACCTTCGCAGAAGCATCAGAGCAGGTGAAGCCCCTTCTCATCAGGCGAGCGGCGTCAGCCGGGTCGCCTTGAGACCGGGGCCTTCGCCACCCTCGCAGGCATCCTCGTACGCGTCCTCGTCGAACGGATACAGCGGCCGCTCCACCCGGTGGTGACCGAGCCGCGGCAGGTCCTGGTCGACGCCGCCCGGGGTGAGGGCGAGGAGCCAGTCGGCGGCCATGTCGTAGAGCTCGGGCTCCAGGTAGCCGATCTTGACGACGACCAGGTCGAAGGTGCGCGGGTCGATGCCGAGGCCGCCGTCCGCCGGGCCCATGAAGTCCGCGAGGGTGTGGAAGGGCTTGCGGCGCTCGACCAGGATCACGGTCACGCCGCCGGTCCGCACCGCCGCCATGTCGACGCCCCGGTCGTACGCGCCGCCCTCGGCCCGGTCCTTCTGCTCGGCGGCGCGCTGCAACGCCACGACGGTGCCGGTGAGTTCGCACGGACCGCCGTGGTTCGCGTCGACCTTGCCGCCGACGCTCAGGGTGACATCGGCGCCGACTCCGGCCTCGAAGCAGCGGGCGACGGCGACCGGGTCGGTGATGCCGGGGTGGACCGCGGTGACCTTCCCGGAGCGGATCGCCTCGTTCGCCAGGAGCTTGCCCAGCATGTACGCGAGGTCGCCGGCGCCGCCCGCCGTGGGGTTGTCGCCGGAGTCGCTGATCAGGAAGGGCCGCCGGTCCGACGCGACCGCCTTCTCGATGCATTCATCGGCGTCTCCCGTGGGCCCGACGAAGACGAAGTCGCGGCGCGCGTCCCAGTAGCGGCGTGCCAGCTTCTCGGCCTCGGTGGCGGCGAGTTCGGCGTCGTCCCCGGTGACGACGATCGCGGCCTTGCAGCGCGGCTCGTCCGCCCAGGCGTAGCCGACCCACATCGCGGCGTCGAGGATGCCGGGCAGCTTCTCGATGTCGGCGAGCGAGGCGTAGAGCGACTTGGCGGGCTCCAGGCGGGTGCTGGTCTTCTCGCCGGGCAGCAGCACCGGCACCTGGACCCAGGCGCGGTGCGGCCGGACGCCCTCGCGCAGGCAGCGTACGAGATTGCGCGCGGCGCGCTCGCGGGTCTCCCAGGCGTCCTCGTGCGGGGCCAGGCGGTGGGCCGTGAGCAGGTCGATCGGGTCGGCGAACCTGCGCGACACGTTGCCGTGCAGGTCCATGGCGGTCGAGATCATCGGGCGGCCGCCGTCGGGGGTGCCGACGGCGTCGAGGGCGGCGCGGACCGCCTCCGTCAGGTCGGCCTCGGCGTCGGTCAGGCCGATGACGCTCATCGCGCCGTGGATGTCGTAGACCAGGCCGTCCAGGGGGCCCGCTTCCCGTATGCGCGTGACCAGTTCGTCCTTGAGGATGAGATACGACTGCGCCTCCACGGGACCGCCGGGCAGCGAGGTCGCGTGCAGGAGCGGCACCCACTCGACCGTGTACGCGAGGTCCGCATCCGGCCGGGTCCAGGTGTAGCGGTCCAGGAGGTCCTGGCCGCGGGTCTGGCGGAAGTCGTCGGTGGTGGAGCGGTGCGGGCAGAAGGTCGAGGACTCGATGCCGATGCCGCCGATGCCGATGCGGAGGCGACGCTGGTTCGTTGCGCGGGTGGTCATGCCTGGACGCTCTCTTCCTGGGGTTCCGGGGTCGTCGGGAGGTTCTGGCGCAGGGCGGTGAGTCCGGCGCCGAGAAGGCCCGCGTCGCGGCCGGTCACCGTGGTGGTGATCTCCAGGTCCGCGGTGGCCAGGGGCAGGCAGCGCTCGTAGAGGACACCGCGTACGGCGGCGACGAGCGGTTCGGCGGTGGCCAGGACGCCGCCGAGGGCGACGGCCTGGGGGTTGAAGAAGTTCACGACGACGGACAGGACCGTGCCGATGTGCCGCCCCGCGGTGCGCACGAGCGTGGTGGCCTGCGGGTCGCCGTCGGAGACGAGCCGCAGCAGATCGGCCGTGTCGCTCACCTCGACGCCTTGCAGGGCCAGTTCGCGGATGAGGGCGGCGCCGCTGGCCACGGTCTCCAGGCAGCCGATGTTGCCGCAGCTGCACGGGCGGTCGCCCGCCGCCTCGACGCGTACGTGGCTGATGTCGCCCGCGGAGCCGTTGGCGCCGTCGTGCGGGCGGCCCGCCACGATGACGCCGCTGCCGATGCCGCGGCCCGCCTTGACGACGACCATGTGGTCGAGTCCGGGGCGTGCGGTGCGGTGCTCGCCGACGGCCATCATCGTGGCGTCGTTCTCGACGGTGACGGGGATGCCGAGGCGTTCGGCGAGGACGTCGCGCAGCGGGTAGCGGTGCCAGCCGGGCATGCGCGACGGGCTCAGGACGCGGCCCTGGGCGGGCTGCACGGGGCCGGGGAAGGCGACGCCGAGGGCGCGGACGGTGCGGCCCGCTTCGCCCTGGCGTGCGCGGAGGTCGGCGACCTGGGCGCAGAGCCAGTCGACGGCGGACTCGGGCCCCGCGGTGATGTCGTGCGGCAGGTCGACGGCGTCCAGGACCGTGCCGCCGAGGTCGACGACGCCGATGCGCGCGTGGTGGCTGCCCAGGTCCGCGGCGAGCGCGACGCCCCCTTGTGCGTGGACGCGCAGCAGCCGGGGACGGCGGCCACCGCGGGATGCTCCCTCGCCGGATTCGGTGAGCACGCCGGCGGCGACGAGTTCCTGCACGCGCAGCGACACGGTGGAGGGGGCGAGCCCCAGCTCCCGTACGAGATCGGCCCGGGAGGAGGCGGCGCCCGAGGAGACCAGCTGCAGGATGTGCTGCGCCGATCCCGGTTCGCCGTGCGGTGTGCCGGACATGCCGCCCCCAGTTGCTTCGATCAGTTCGTTCGACATCGGGACGAACACTAAATCCCTTCGAAGCAAGTTGGCCAGACCCTCCCGATTTTGAGACTTCTTGCCGAACGAAGCTCTTGACTTGATTTTGTCGCCAGCTCTAGCGTTCAGGCGCCGCCCGTCGATCTCCGCACGGTCCGGCTCTCGCATCCTTGGAGGCCCTTCGCCATGCGCTCAAGGCGATCACGTCCCCGCGCGCGGCGCCGCGCTCCGATAGCCGCGGCGGCAGCCGTCGCCGCGCTCGCCCTCACCGCGGTGACCGGCTGCACGCAGGAGGGTGGCCGCGTCGACATGGGCCCCACCGGCGGCACACCGGTCGAGGGCGGCACCGCCACGATGGCCCTGCCGCCCGCGGCCACGCCCAACTGGATCTTCCCGATCGGCGCCCCCGGGTACGGCGCCTCGTACAACTACGGGATCCAGTCACTGCTCTTCATGCCGGTGTACGACGCCGTGCAGGAGAAGGGCGAGCTGACCACCCACGGCCCGAGCACGCTCGGTTCGGAGCCGAAGTTCAGCGACGGCAACAAGACCGTGACCGTGCCGCTGCGCGAGGGCGTGGAGTGGTCCGACGGGAAGCCGGTCACGGCACGCGACATCGAGTTCTGGTTCAACCTCGTCAAGGCCAACAAGGCCAGCTGGGGCAACTACTCGGTCGGCACGATGCCGGACAACGTCAAGCGCTTCGAGACGGTCGACGACCACACCGTGCGCCTGCACCTGAGCCGCGCCTACAACCCGGACTGGTTCACCGCCAACCAGCTCACCCTGATGCGGGCCCTGCCCCAGCACGCCTGGGACGCCGAGACCGACGGCGGCGAGGTCGGCGACTTCGACCGCACCGAGAAGGGCGCCAAGGCGGTCTTCGCGCGGCTCACGCGGCACGCCAAGAGCCTGGGTTCCTACGGCTCCGACCCGCTGTGGAAGACGGTCAACGGCCCGTGGAAGCTGGCGGGCTGGCGCGACAGCGGCCAGGTCACCATCGTGCCGAACGAGAAGTACACCGGCCCCAAGTCGCAGCGCCCGCACCTCGACAAGGTCGTCTTCAAGCCCTTCACCACGGCCGACTCCGAGTACAACGTGCTGCGTTCGGGAGGCGTCGACTACGGCTACATCCCGCCGTCGGTGATGGCCCAGAAGGAGAAGTTCGAGGAGAAGGGCTACCGCGTCGATCCGTGGGAGGGCTGGGCGGCGACCTACATCGTCTACAACTTCAACTCCACGCACGCGGGCCCGATGATGGACCAGCTCTACATCCGCCGGGCGATGCAGCACCTCGTCGACCAGAAGGCGATGAGCGACGTCATCTGGCAGGGCAGCGCGACACCGACGCTCGGTCCGGTGCCGGTGACGCCGAAGAGCCAGTACCTGTCCAAGGCGATGGAGAAGAACCAGTACCCCTTCGACGTGCGGAAGGCGAAGGCGCTCCTCACCGCGCACGGCTGGCGCACCGAGGACGGCACCGCACGCTGCGTACGCCCGGGAACGGGCGCCGACGAGTGCGGCAAGGGCATCGCGAAGAACGCCCCGCTCGAACTCACCCTGCTCTCCCAGTCGGGCTCCACCGAGACGACGAACATGATGCAGGAGCTCAAGTCCTCGCTCTCCAAGGGCGGGATCGGCCTCACCGTGCGCCAGCAGCCGCTGAACTCGGTGCTCGGCAACTCCGTGCCCTGCAAGGCCAAGGACCCCGGCTGCGACTGGGACATGTCGTTCTTCGGGACGGCCGGAAGCTGGTACTACCCGCTCAACCCGAGTGGTGAGCAGCTCTTCTCCACCGGCGCCTCAGCCAACTTCGGCAATTACAGCGACAAGAAGGCCGACCGGATCATCCGGGCCGTGCAGTACTCGCCCGACATGAAGGCGATGCACGCGTACGGCGAGTACCTGGCCGAGCAGCTGCCGGTGATGTGGATGCCCAACCCGGCCTACCAAGTCTCCGTGATCCGCAACGACTTGCGGGGCGTCGGCCAGAACCCGACCGTCACCTTCGCGCCGCAGGACTGGTACTACGTCAAGAAGAAGGGAGCCGACAAGTGACCGGCTTTCTGGTCAAGCGCTTCCTTCAGGCGCTCGTCGTGCTGTTCCTGGTCTCGGTCATCGTCTTCACGCTGCTCCACATGCTGCCCGGCGGCCCGGCACGCGCCATCCTCGGCCCCAAGGGCACACCGCAGCAGATCGAGCACTTCAACCACCAGCAGGGGTACGACCGTTCGCTGCCCGCGCAGTACGTGATGTACCTGAAGCGGCTCCTCACCGGCGACCTCGGCGAGTCGTTCAAGCTCAACTCGCCGGTCTTCGACCTGCTCAAGCAGCGCCTGCCCAAGACCCTGCTCCTGACGGTCCTGTCCACCGCGCTCGCGGTGGTCATCGCCGTACCGCTCGGCCTGCTCCAGGCCGTGCGGCGCGGCAAGGCCTCGGACTACGCGATGACCGGGCTCGCCTTCCTGCTCTACGCGACGCCCGTGTTCTTCCTCGGCCTCATCATGATCATCCTGTTCGCGCAGGTGATGCCGATCCTCCCGGCGGAGGCGCCGCAGGGCGAGAGCGTCGGTGAACTCCTGGGCAACTTCACGGGGTTGGTGCTTCCGGTCGTCACCATGGCGTTCGGCATCGTGGCGATGTTCAGCCGCTACATGCGCTCGGCGGTCCTGGACAACCTCACCGAGGAGTACGTCCGTACGGCGATGGCCAAGGGCCAGTCGAGCCGCCGGATCATGGTCCGGCACGTCCTGCGCAACGCGCTGATCCCTCTCGCCACACTGCTCGGCCTGTATCTGCCGACGCTCTTCAGCGGCGCGCTGGTCGTCGAGTCGATGTTCAACTACCCCGGCATGGGGCTGCTGTTCTGGAACGCGGCGCAGGGCTCCGACTTCCCGGTGCTCCTCGGCGTGACCCTCGTCGTCGGTGTCGCCACCGTCGTCGGCTCGCTGCTCACCGACATCCTGTACGCCGTCCTCGACCCCCGGATCCGGAGCGTGGCATGAGTACCGCGACCGCAGACGTCACCCCCGAAGCCGCGCCGGGGAACGAAGCGGCGGCCCAGGCCACGCCCTCGCTCGCCCGCCGCACCTTGCAGGTCTTCACCGGCAACAAGCTCGCCCTGACGGGTGTGGTGGTCCTGGTCCTGCTCCTTGCCTTCAGCTATTTGGGGCCGCTGCTCTACTCGACCGAGCAGACGCACACCGACCTGACGCAGGCCAACCTGGCGCCGGGCAGCTCCGGCCACCTCCTTGGCACCACCGACCTGGGCTACGACATGGTCGGCCGCCTGATGGTCGCCGGGCAGACGTCGCTGGAGATCGGCCTGGCGGCGGGCCTGCTCGCCACGCTCTTCGGGACCGTGTACGGCGCGGTCGCGGGGTACTTCGGCGGCTGGGTGGACGCGGCCATGATGCGGATCACGGACGCCGCGCTCGCGATCCCGGCGATGTTCCTGCTCGTCGTGGTCGCCGCGATCATCACGCCCAGCAAGGGCGTCCTCATCGTCATCATCGCCTCGGTCGCCTGGCTCTCCCCCGCCCGCCTGGTGCGCGGCGAGGCGCTCTCGCTGCGCGACCGCGAGTACGTCCAGGCGATGCGGATGATGGGCGGCGGTGGCGCGCGGGCGGTGTTCAAGCACATCGTGCCGAACGCGATCGGCACGGTCATCGTCAACTGCACCTTCCAGATCGCCGACGCCATCCTCTACGTCAGCTATCTGGCCTTCCTGGGCCTGAGCATCCCGCCGCCCTCGGCCGACTGGGGCTCGATGCTCTCGGCCGGCATCACCTACACGCAGAACGGCTACTGGTGGCTGATCTTCCCGCCGGGCATCGCGATCGTCCTCGTCGTCGCCGCGTTCAACTTCATCGGTGACGGGCTGCGGGACGCGTTCGAAGTACGGCTGCGGAAGTAAGGGAGAACCAACGACATGACCGAGCCACTTCTCACACTCGAAGATCTGCGCGTCGACATCACCGCACGCGAACGGACCGTCCACGCCCTCGACGGCGTCAGCCTCGAACTCGCCCCGGGTGAGGCACTCGGCATCGTCGGCGAGTCCGGCTGCGGCAAGACGATGACCGCGCTCAGCGTCCTGGGACTCCTGCCGCCGGGGGGCGAAGTCACCGGCGGGCGCGTCCTGTTCGACGGCCGCGACCTGGCCACCGCCACCGCCCCGGTCCTTCAGGACGTACGGGGCAACACCATCGGCATGGTCTTCCAGGACCCGCTGACCTCCCTGAACCCGACGATGACGATCGGGGCCCAGGTCGCCGAGCCGCTCGTCCTGCACCGCCCCGAGCTGAGCCGCAAAGAGGCGTGGGCACGGGCCGAGGAGATGCTGCGCCTGGTCGGCATGCCGCAGCCCGCCGAGCGCATGAAGGCCTATCCGCACCAGCTTTCCGGCGGCATGCGCCAGCGCGTGGCGATCGCCATGGCCCTGGTCTGCGAGCCGAAGCTGCTCATCGCGGACGAGCCGACCACCGCCCTGGACGTGACGACGCAGCACCAGATCCTGGAGCTGATCGACGGCCTTCGCGAACGCCTCGGCATGGCGATGATCCTGGTCACGCACGACCTGGGCGTCATCGCCAACCGGGTCGACCGGGTCGCGGTGATGTACGCGGGCAAGGTCGCCGAACAGGCGGACGTACGCGACCTGTTCGCCAGACCCCGGCACCGCTACACGGAAGCCCTGTTCGCCTCGCTCCCCGAGCGGGCCGCGGACAACGGCGCCGCGCTCCACACGATCCCGGGCCTGCCGCCGAACCTGGCGGTGCCCCCGACCGGATGCCGCTTCGCGGCGCGCTGCACCTTCGCGACGGACGAGTGCCGTACGCGGGAGCCGCAGCTCGCCGACGACGAACTGCGGGGCGGGGAGCACCGGTTCGCCTGCTTCCACCCGGTGCCGGACGACGCCACGCAGGCGGAGGTCGTGACCCCGCCGACCGTGCCCGCGCCGCGCGCCCCCGGTGACGTACTCCTCGAACTCGACTCCCTGGTCAAGGACTTCCCCCTCAAGGGCGGCGCCTTCTCGCGCAGCCGGGGCACGGTCAGCGCGGTAGGTGGGGTGTCCCTGGAGATCCGCAGGGGTGAGACGTTCGGCATGGTCGGCGAGTCCGGGTGCGGCAAGACCACGCTCGGGCGGATCGTCGCGGGCCTGGAGGAGCCGACGGCCGGACACGTGCGCTTCGCGGGACACGACCCGGCGCGGATGCCACGGGCCGAGCGCAGGGCGCACCGGCGGCGCGTGCAGCTGATGTTCCAGGACTCCACGGCCGCGATGGACCCCCGGATGCGGGTGGGCGAGATCCTGCGGGAGCCCCTGGTCATCCAGGGTGTCGGCAGCCGCGCCGACCAGGAGAAGCTGATCGGTGAACTGCTGGACGCGGTCGGCCTGCCGCGCGGCGCCGTGCAACGCTACCCGCACGAGTTCTCCGGGGGCCAGCGTCAACGCCTCGGGCTCGCACGGGCGTTGACGCTCTCTCCCGATCTGGTGGTCGCGGACGAGCCGGTCTCCGCTCTCGACGTCTCCGTCCAGGCGCAGATCCTGAACCTGATGCGGGAGCTCCAGCGAGAACGCGGGCTGACGTATCTGTTCATCTCGCACGACCTGGCGGTGGTGCGCCACCTCGCGGACACGGTCGGCGTGATGTACCTGGGCAAGCTCGTCGAGTCGGGCCCCGCCGCGCAGGTGTACGCGCATCCGCTGCACCCCTACACACGCGGGCTCCTCGACACGGTCAACCTGCCGGACCCGGAAGCCGCACAGGGCGCGCACCGCACTCCCCTGGAGGGCGAGACACCGTCGGCCGCGAAGCCCCCGTCGGGCTGCCGCTTCCGCACCCGGTGCCCCGCGGCCCAGGAGGTGTGCGCCACCACGGAGCCGCTGGTGTCCACACCGAACGGTGCGGGACACCAGGTCGCGTGCCACTTCCCCCTGTCCGCGCCTCGGCTAGCGTCGGCGGTGTGAAACTCGCGGAAGCCCTGACCCGTCGCCCGCTCGTGCTCGACGGCGGCCTCTCCAACCAGCTGGAGGCCACCGGGCACGACCTGAGCGACGCCCTGTGGTCGGCGAGGCTCCTCGCCGACGAGCCGGGGGCCATCGCGGCGGCGCACCGGGCGTATTACGAGGCGGGCGCGGACATCGCCACCACAGCGAGCTATCAGGCGACGTTCGAGGGCTTCGCCAAGCACGGCATCGACGCGGTGAGCACCGCCGAACTGCTGCGGCTGAGCGTGGAGTTGGCGCGCGAGGCGGGCGCGGACACGGGCCGGGAGGTGTGGGTGGCCGCGTCCGCGGGCCCGTACGGCGCGATGCTCGCGGACGGCTCCGAGTACCGGGGGCGCTACGGCCTGACGGTGGCCGAACTCGAACGCTTCCACCGCCCGCGCCTGGAGGTGCTCGCCGACGCGGAACCCGACGTCCTCGCCCTGGAGACGGTCCCGGACACGGACGAGGCGCGGGCCCTGCTGCGGGCGGTGCGCGGCCTGGGGGTCCCCGCCTGGCTGTCGTACAGCGTCTCCGGCGGCTACACACGGGCGGGCCAGCCCCTGACGGAGGCCTTCGCGCTGGCGGCCGACGCCGAGGAGATCCTCGCGGTCGGCGTCAACTGCTGCGATCCCCAGGACGCGGACGCGGCGGTGCGCCTCGCGGCACGCATCACGGGAAAGCCGGTGGTGGCCTACCCCAACAGCGGCGAGACGTGGGACGCGGACGCCAGGGCGTGGCGGGGCTCCGCCCACTTCGGCGCGGGCCGGGCCGCGGGCCTGCGGGACGCCGGGGCCAGGCTGATCGGAGGATGCTGCCGGGTGGGGCCGGAAACGATCGCCCGGGTGGCCGCCGAGCTGTCCGGGAGCGGCTCGGCGTAGTGCGGGCCAGGGCGCGCGACACATCCACCACGCCCGCCCTGACCTGCGACGACGTCCCGTCCGGGGGTAACTGTCAGTGCCGAGGTGCAGACTGGGCCATACCTGAGACAACGACGTCCCGGAGGTGGCCACCATGGCCGAGATCATTCTGACCGTAGGCACCCGCAAAGGCCTCTTCATCGGCCGCAAACGCGAGGGCGCGAGCACCTGGCAGTTCGACGACACGCCGTATTTCAACGCCCAGGCCATCTATTCGGTGGCCATCGACAACCGCGGCAGCGCTCCCCGTCTCCTGGTGGGCGGCGACAGTTCCCACTTCGGCCCGTCCGTCTTCCACTCCGACGACCTCGGCAGGACCTGGACGGAGCCGGCCAAGGCTGCCGTCAAGTTCCCCAAGGACACCGGTGCCTCCCTGGAGCGGGTCTGGCAGCTGCACCCCGCGGCCGCCGAGCCGGACGTCGTCTACGCGGGCACGGAGCCCGCCGCCCTGTACAAATCGCGGGACCGCGGCGAGACCTTCGAACTCGTGCGCCCGCTGTGGGAGCACCCCACGCGCGACCAGTGGGTGCCGGGCGGCGGCGGTGAGGGCCTGCACACCGTGCTGACCGACCCGCGCGACCCGGACGCGGTGACGGTCGCCGTCTCCACCGCCGGCGTCTTCCGCACCCTGGACGGCGGCGAGAGCTGGACCCCGGCGAACCACGGCGTCTCCGCGGCCTTCCTGCCCGACCCGGACCCGGAGTTCGGCCAGTGCGTGCACAAGGTCGCCAGGGACGCCGCCGACCCGGACCGCCTGTATCTGCAGAACCACTGGGGCGTGTTCCGCAGCGACGACGCGGGCAGCAACTGGACGGACATCGGCGAGGGCCTGCCCTCCGACTTCGGCTTCGCCGCGGTCGCCCACCCGCACCGCGCGGACACCGCCTACGTCTTCCCGATCAACGCCGACATCGACCGCGTCCCCGCCGACCACCGATGTCGCGTCTACCGCACGAGCGACGCGGGCAAGAGCTGGGAGCCGCTCAGCACGGGCCTCCCGTCCGGCGACCACTACGGCACGGTGCTGCGCGACGCGATGTGCAGCGACGGCCAGGACCCGGCGGGCATCTACTTCGGCAATCGCAACGGCGAGGTGTACGCGTCGGCGGACGACGGGGACAGCTGGCGGGAGTTGGCCTCCCACCTGCCCGACGTACTGTGCGTCAGGGCGGCGGCCATCGGTTGATCGACGCCCCCGTTACGGCAGTAGGGTGACGCCGTGGCACAGCGACCCTTGCATGAAATCGTCGAAGCGGGCTGGGCGAAGGCCCTCGAACCCGTCGCCGGGAAGATCGCCGGGATGGGCGACTTCCTGCGCGCGGAGATCGCCGCCGGACGCACCTATCTCCCGTCCGGGCCGAACGTCCTGCGCGCGTTCCAACAGCCCTTCGACGAGGTGCGGGTGCTGATCGTCGGCCAGGATCCCTATCCGACCCCCGGGCACGCGGTGGGCCTGTCGTTCTCGGTCGCGCCCGAGGTGCGCCCGCTGCCCGGCAGCCTCCTCAACATCTACCGCGAGCTGGGCTCCGACCTGGGGCTGCCGCAGCCGTCGAACGGCGACCTCACGCCCTGGACCCGGCAGGGCGTCCTGCTGCTCAACAAGGCGCTCACCACGGCTCCGGGGCGGCCCGCCGCGCACCGGGGCAAGGGCTGGGAGGAGGTCACCGAGCAGGCCATCAAGGCGCTGGCCGCGCGCGGTCGCCCCCTCGTCTCCATCCTGTGGGGGCGCGACGCCCGCAATCTGCGGCCGCTGCTCGGGCCGCTGCCGTCGGTCGAGTCGTCGCACCCCTCGCCCATGTCGGCGGACCGCGGCTTCTTCGGCTCGCGCCCCTTCAGCCGGGCCAACGAACTCCTCGTCCAGCAGGGCGGGCAGCCGGTGGACTGGCGGCTTCCGTGACGGACACCCCGTGGGTCATCGGGGTGGACTCGGGCGGCTCCGGGATGCGGGTCGCCCTCGGCGGTCCTGACGCGTCGGCCCGCCCCGCCCCGGTCAGCTCGAAGGAGCCGGTGCGCACCGGCGTGCGCGGCATCGACACCGGGCACTTCATGGAGCAACTGGTGCCCATGGCAAGGGAGTTGCTGGACCGGGCGGGCGGTGCGGGTGGCGCGGGCATCGCTGCCGTGGCCGTCGGTGCCGCGGGGATGGCGACCCTCGGCGACGACCTGCGCGCGGAGCTGCCTGGCGCGCTCCACCAGGCCCTGGGCGTGACCCGTCTCGCCCTCGCCGCGGACGCCGTCACCGCGTACGCGGGCGCGCTGGGTGAGCGCCCCGGCGCGGTCGCCGCCGCCGGTACGGGCATGATCGCGATCGGCACCGACCTCACCGCCTGGCATCGCGCCGACGGCTGGGGGCACCTGCTGGGCGACTGCGGAGGCGGTGCCTGGATCGGCCGCGCGGGTCTCGACGCGGCGATGCGCGCGTTCGACGGCAGGCGCGGCGGTTCGAAGGCGCTGCTCGCCCGCGCCGAGGAGCTCTTCGGCCCCGCGCCGGGGCTTCCCGGCCAGCTCTATCCCCGGACGGACCGGCCCGCGATGCTCGCCTCGTTCGCCCCCGAAGTGGCGCGCTGCGCCCCCGAGGACGCGGTGGCCGACGCGATCCTGCGGGACGCCGCCCGGCACATCGCCGATGCCGCTGCGGCCGTCTGCCCGGCCTCCGACGCGGTGGACGAGGGCGAGCGGCCCGACGTCGCGCTGACGGGAGGACTGTTCAAGATGGGCGACGCGCTGCTCGATCCCGTACGAGCGGAGTTGGAGGGCCGGCTGCGGCACGTGCGTCTCGTTCCGGCCGCCGGCGACCCGCTGGACGGGGCCGTGCGCATCGCCGCCGATATCGCCATGAACCGGATGCGTCTGCCGCTCGATCCGCGCATGCTCACCGTGCACACCGCGTACGGCAGTTGACCACTACGTAGTGTGACAGTTGACCAGTACGTAACTCATAAGACAAAAGCGGACTTATACCGCCCACCTGTACCCTCCCCGAACAGCGGAGCCCCGAAGACCAGTAGCATGCGGGGCCATGAGCTCCCCCACCGGGCCCGCATCAGGCCTGCCCGTACGAATGCCGCGACCCCGCCAGCCCGGTCGGCACCGCCGCCCGGAGCCCGTGGCCGCTCCCGAGAACGCGCCCGCGCTCGTTCTCGCCGTACCGGGCGTACCCAGCACCGCCACGCGCAGCCTCGCCGAGGAGGTCGTGAGCATCGCCCGCTCCGAGCTTCCCGGCCTCGACGCCCGCATCGGTTACCTCGACGGGACCGAGGACGCGACGGTCACCTCGTTCCCCGAGTTCCCCTCGCTCCAGTCCGTGCTCGCGCACGCCGCGACCGAGCGCACCGCACGCCATGAGCAGGCACGGGCCGCGGGGTCGGACGCCCCCGAGCCCGACGGCCCCGTCGCCGTCGTGGTGCCCCTGCTCGCGGGCCCCGACAACGCGCTGATGCGGCGCGTGCGTCAGGCCGTCATGGACAGCCGCGCGCCCGCCGAGCTGACGGACGTCCTCGGCCCGCACCCGCTGCTCGCCGAGGGCCTGCACGTGCGGCTCTCGGAGGCCGGGCTCGCCCGCGCCGACCGCGCCCGCCTGTTCACGGTGGCCACCGCCGCGGACGGCATCGTCCTGGCCACGGTCGGCGGCGAAGAGGCAGTACAGGCCGCCGGGATCACCGGCATGCTGCTCGCGGCCCGCCTCGCGGTGCCGGTGATGGCCGCCGCGCTCGACCAGGAGGGCGCCATCGCGAACACCGCGGAGGAGCTGCGCGGCTCCGGCTCCACGCAGCTGGCGCTCGCCCCGTACCTGATCGGCCCCGAGATCGACGGCAGCCTTCTCGACGCCGCCGCCAAGGAGGCCGGCTGCTCGGTCGCCGAGTCGCTCGGCGCCTACCCGGCGATCGGCAAGCTCGCCCTCTCCAAGTACGCGACGGCGCTCGGGATCGCCCCGCAGCAGCCCTCGGGCGCGCCGGTCCACTGACCGTGCCGCGCCGGCAGATCTGATGCCGTTACGCCGATGGGCCCGCCCCCTGATGC